>JADZFJ010000240.1 GCA_020849935.1 Crocinitomix sp.
AACCGAAAACAAAGGTATTTCAGATGATCTTACGATTGGACAGCGGGTGTTGATTCCGATTGATTTCAACGATTCAAAACATTACGGTAAACATACGGTGGTGGCTTCTGAAACGTTATACGGAATCTCAAAAAAATACGAATGTACGGTGGAAGATTTAAAAGTATTAAATCCAACCTTAACCGAAGGGCTTTCGATTGGTCAAGTGTTAATCGTACCTAAAAAATCCGTTGGTGGTCAACCTAGTGAAGTTATTCAAACAGACCCCGTGGTTAGAAATAATCAAGGAGGAAATGGGAATTTCGATATTTCAATGAAAGACACCATCATTAACCACACTGTTTTGCCGCATGAAACTTTGTATTCTATTGCAAAACGTTACATGGTCAGTGCCGACACAATCATGGCAATCAACGGATTAACAAGCGTCAATATCAAAAAAGATTCTGTTTTAAAAATTCCGATTAAAAATGTGAATTATAAAATTCTTGAAAAAGATTTGACAACGTTAACCACGAAAGATTCTGTGGTGGTAGTGAATACAGAGCGAAAATTGAAAACAACCTACAAGGTAGCTTTGCTTTTGCCTTTGATGTTGGATAAAAATGACGCCGAAATGTCAAAACCGATTAAAGTTGACCAAGTGCGTGAAATGTTTTCTACCACCAAAATTTCGTTCGATTTTTACCAAGGATTTCTTTTTGCGGCTGATTCAATGTCTAAAGCGGGAATGAACGTTGAAATTTTTGTATACGACGATCGAAGAGACACGACAACCGTAATTGGGATTTTTAAGGATGAACTTTTTAAGGACATCGATTTAGTGGTCGGCCCATTGTATCGAAATACCATCAGCGTGGCAAGTAAGTTGTGCGCCGAGCGTAAAATCAGAATGGTACTGCCTTTTAGTTCGGACGCCGATGTCATCTATAAGAATCCGTATGTTTACAAAGGAGTTGCTTCCAATATGACCTTATTGGATGGGGCAATCGATTACATTATTGCCAATCACAAAGCGGATAATATTATCTTAATTAAACCAATTGCAGGAACAGATTTGGCTTTGTATGAGCGTGCACGCGAACGATTTAATCAAAAAATCAAAGGATTGGCAGGTGCTTATAATGGAACAATCACTGAAACCACAATGGGCAGTGTAAACGGGCATGAATTAAATAAATACATGAAAACCGACATGACAAATATTGGCATCATTCCTTCCTTGGAAATGTCGTTTGTATCAGGAGCAATGGCGCGAGTAAACAAAGTGATTGAAATCAATGCGCGCAACAAAGGCATGAAAATAATCGCTTTTGGATTTGAAGAATGGAATAAGTTCGATGATTTAGATATTCAATACCGTAATAATTCAAACCAACATTTTGCCTCTTACCGCTTTTTTGATTACGATTCGCCAAAGGGAATTATGTTCGTGAAAGCGTTCAGAAATGCGTGTGGAACTGATCCCAATGTCTATTCATGTCAAGGGTTTGATTATGGGATGTATTTCTTAAGTGCTCTTTATTTGTATGGAACTAATTTTGATGATAAAATCGGAACCCATAAAATGGAGTTGACACAAAACGAATTCAAATTTAAGGCAGTCGAACCAGGTTCAGGTCAAGAAAATCAGCAAGTTTGTATTGTGATGTACGATAAGTATAAATTGATTCGATTGAAATAAGAGACAGTTTCAAAAATTAAGACAGAAAAACAAATTTAAAATTTAAAATGGCGATGTGGATTGGCGACCGAATCAGTGTTGAAGATAACCAAGAATTGACAACGATTGTAATTAATCCTTTGCGCGTTAAGTGGAAAGAAATTTTGTTGATGTGTTGGGTGGCAGGATTTACATTTGTCGGACTTTTTATGATTTATTTGTTGGCGACGGGTTTTTCCAGTCTAAATTTTAAAATCCCCCCAACGCAAGAGGATCTGGATAGTTTGGTGATTTATGGAATCGTTTTTCTTGGGTTTTGGCTCTATTTTGAATACAAAACCGTAAAATCGCTCATGTGGTATCGTTATGGAAAAGAATTACTTAAAATCGATAACGAAGGTTTGTGGGTTAAAAAATCAATCTTAACATATGGGAAATCCACCCGCTATTTTTTTGAAAATATCAAAGAATTTCATCAGCGAAAACACGAACAAACTTCTTTCGGTAATTTTTTCGAAAATGCATTTTGGGCCCTTGGGATTGATGCCTTAGAATTTAAGTATCAGCGCAAAACCATTTCTTTAGGGCGTAGATTAGATGAAAAATCAGCACGTTTATTGTTGCGGTTAATTGATGACCGAGTGAAGAAAAGGTTGAAATCAGGTCGATAAATGAAAAACAACTGTTTTTGGTCGTTTCGATGGATTGCCATCCCTGTTTTCTTCTAAAATCAATTTTTTCGCCGCTTTGTCTTCAAAAACCTCTTGCAAATTTTTTATTCTTCCAACGGGTACAAAAACTAAATCAAGTTTAGCAATTAATTCCGTCGAAACTCTCAGTCCCACAGCATCTTGAAGATAAGAAGCAAGGGAAACTCGATTTACCACACGCATTTGGTTGGTATTAAATTGGGGATGATGAACGAGGTCATTTAAATTTAAAACAGCACACAATTTTTCAAATTGTTTATCGCTACCGATGGCAAACGTAAGAATGGTATTGTCTTTGGTTGTAAAAAAC
>JADZFJ010000241.1 GCA_020849935.1 Crocinitomix sp.
GAAAATCGGAGAAAGTGCAAGCACCATCGCATTATTTCCAGCAAAACCTATTGTCGAAATTTGACCGTCAGAAGTTAATTCGTAGGTTTCAAATTTGTTGGCTCGCCTCAAGTACCCCATTTCAAAAGAAAGGCCAAGTTGAAAATTTTTACGCAATTTGGTGCGCAAAAAAGTCACCCCCATATTTGTAAAATACCCCGTGTGATTATTCGGAAAAGAGTACAAACCAAGGTTATAATCCAGAAATAATTCTTTCAATTTTAACTTATTCCCAAATTTAGTTTGGCGCGAATTCAACCGATAATTTTTTGATTTTTCCCGAGAATAAAAATTATACGAGGTGCCAATTTTTATCCCTGGATGAATTCCGTTTTCACCATAAAATCCTACGCTAATGGGAAGTTCTTTGAAGGAGAAATTTTGTGCTTTTGATCCAAATGCAATAAGCACCAATAGAATCAAAAAAATATTTCGATGTGTCATTCGTTTGTTTTTAATGTTTTCTGATGAGCAGGTCAAGTCAGACGCTTGATCATCCACACATAAATAGGTGTAACTAACTCAAACGATAAAAATAGTTTTTTTTGAGATTATTTCACCTACAATTCTTTCGAAAGTTCGGGCAAATAATTTATTTGTTCGTCGGTGAGTTTGCCTTTTCCGATCATTAAAAGAAACTGTGTTTGCGTTTCGACAACGGCAAAGATATTTCGAACGGTACCCTTATTTTTTGTTCCAAATACACTCACCGTGCGGCTCCCATCGATTTTTTCTAAAAGCAATTGATAGTTTCCCTTTGCTTTTTTCGCTAGGTCGACATACGATTTCACACGAACTTGATCACCGCCAGTGTAGTTTAGATATTTTAAAGCCGTCATCGATTTTAGCAGTTCTATCGCCTCAACATACTCCTCTTCCACCAATAAAGCGGCCATTTTAGGTGGCACAACTCGCGCCTCAACACCAGGATCATCTTTATAAATTTTATAATAATCATCAATCGGGTGACCAAAACCTATTCCCATTCCGCAGAATAGTATCACCAAAAATATGCTCCTAATTGCCTTCATCTCCAACACCTTTAATTTTTTAATGAAACGATTAAAGGTTGATTTGTTACAAAAATGTAGTGAGTTTAAGTGGTCTCAGAAAATTCTTTCGCATAATAAATCCGGCAATTAATTTTTATTTTCTTGAATTAAGGCATTATCATTGGCTCAAAACGATCAATCAAAAATTGGTCAATCAAACGTTAAACATCTTTAAATTGGTTGATTTATACTTAATTCTATGAATAGATAAATTTTTCGAACCGAATATGAATTAAAATGACCAGTTATGGGAAATAAATTGTAAAAATGATTGATTCGGATTATTATCGCCCCAAACACAACTAAAATTTAAGAAGATGAAAATCGAAAAAAAGAAAATGTTCAATGCTTTTGAAAAAAATAAATTGGTTAATACAAACAAAATTTTTGGTGGAGATCATAAACGTCCCGGTGGAATTGGTGGTGGTACAGGCGAAGATGCGGGTGGAGCTTTAGGTGGCAAACTTGGAGGTTAAGTTTGGGTTTTAGTGATTCCAATTTAGGTGAAATGACATAGGTAAAATAATGGTCGTTTCATTGATCTTTTTTTAATATCCAAATGTAGGTATCTTTTTATTAGAACCTTTTCCTGCTATTCGCTTTAGTCCCGACATCCCGTCCCCAACTCGTTGGGGATCGGCATCGTCGGGAGCTATCGCTGCTATCAGGGGTATTGTCTTATCCTCGCGCTCATTTAGCAGTAGCGAAATGTGAGTGTTCTTCAATCGGCATTTGTAATGCCGCCCCAACACTATTAATTTTTTATTGAAACAATTAATGGTTAATTGGTCACAAAAAATTCTGATGGTTGAATAGGGAAATGAATTTTGGTAAGCGACATTAATTAAATTTGGATTAAAATAAAAAAGATGCTACGAACTATTTTTTTAATATCATTTATAGTCAATTTAATTAATGTTTTTGGTCAAGAAAACTGGGATAAACATCTTTCTCCCGTAGTAGAACGGAGCGCTGTATTCCCAAATTGGAAAGGCTTGGCAACAGCAGATGCTTGCGTGATTAGACAAAATGACACTTTAAAAATGTGGTATGTTGGCAGTGGTTGGTTAAATGCATCTGATGATTGTCCGCATGTTAGAATAGGTTATGCTTGGTCGTTAAATGGAATTGATTGGAATGAGTTTGAAGAAAACCCAGTTTTAGACCTTGGATCCGATTCTACAGATTTTGATTTTGATGGCACCGAAACACCGACAGTAATTTATGACCAAGCGGCACCAGTGAACGAACGCTATAAAATGTGGTATGCCGGAAGGAATTCCCGTTGCATGCCTATAAACGATCATAAATTGGGATATGCTACCTCTCCAAATGGAATTGAATGGACGAAATACGAAGGGAATCCAGTATTTCAAGCCGGTCCTGCTGAATCTTGGTTTAATTCATTCGTAAGCAGTCCTTGTGTAGTTAAAATTGGTGATAATTACCAAATGTGGTTTACAGCGCCAGATCTTATATTAAATGGTCAGCCAACAGATGGACATGGTAATATTGGCTATGCAACTTCCATCGATGGGATAAATTGGGAATTATTCGACGAACCAGTTTTAATTGCCGGAGCAGAAGACAACTGGGATTCAGCTTCATGCGCCGAACCAAGTGTTGTGTATTTCGATAATCACTATTATATGTTTTATTCTGCACTTGATCAGTGGGAAATAGAAAATTTTCAAGTAGGATTTGCAAAATCAACGGACGGAATAAATTGGACTAAATCGGCTTTAAACCCTGTTTTAACGATTGGTGAATCTGGAACATGGGACTATTATTGGGCTTCTCATCCAACGGTTTTATACAATTCTACTGAGGGGAGGTTTGAAATGTGGTATACTGGAAGAGATACAGATACAATCGAATCATTAGATGGATATTTTTGGGATATTGGTTTCGCCAGTACGCCTGTCTTACTAAATATTAATGAGTCTAACATACATGAAAATTTACCATATCCAAACCCCTGTCCTGATTTTTTAACCATTCCTGTGAGTGCACCAGTTGATCGAATCATGATTCAAAATTTAACTGGTTCGATGGTCAAAGAATTAAATTATTCGAATTATGACACACATATTGTGGTCGATCTTACAGAATTTTCTCAAGGCGAATACCTAATCAGTTTATTAAATTGGTCAGGGATGCCCTTTCAACAAATAAAAATTGTTAGACATTAATGCGTTAATCTTCAAAACAATGTTTCGTATAAAAAAAGGCCTGGTTGTCGCTGGAACTTGATTTGAGATGGAGGTTTTAAGGGGTTCAGGGCAGAGGGGGATTGCTGAGGATTGAGTTTGGGTGTGAGTTATGAGGATGGTGGTTAGTGTGATCCCAATTGAGGTAAAATGACACAAGTAAAATAATGGTCGTTTCACTTATCTTTTTTTCTCCTCAATAATTTTCTTGAGCAAACTCAGAAAATTCAATCGCATAAAAAAAGCCCAGCTATTGCTGGACCTTGATTTTCCTTGCGGAGAGAGGGGGATTACTAAGGATTGAGTTCGAGTGTGAGTTATGAGGATTTTGGTTAGTGTGATCCCAATTGAGGTGAAATGACACAAGTAAAATCAAGATCGTTTCACTCCTCTTTTTTTCCACTCAATAATTTTCTTGAGCAAGCTGAGAAAATTCTATCGCATAAAAAAAGCCCAGCAAATGCTGGACCTTGATTTTCCTTGCGGAGAGAGGGGGATTCGAACCCCCGTTACGTTACCGTAAACACGCTTTCCAAGCGTGCGCGTTCAGCCACTCTGCCACCTCTCCTTAATTCAAACTGTCAAAGACAATTTGGGGTGCAAATATAAGCATTTGAAGGTTAAACTTCGGTGATTTGTGATTAATTATTGTCAAGCTAATTCATTTTAGTAAACATTGCGAGGAATTTAATGGGTTTTCGCAATTTTGGTAAAAATAAAGGTCATTATTTAGAGGTTGAAATGGAAAATCAAAACACTCCGTATTTATACCTAGTTTATCCGTTTAAATACTTAAAACATGTTGATTTATAGCTACTTATATAGAATATTTTTGTAGTAATTTAGGATTTAATTGATTTTTTTGTTTACATTCGATTCAATAAAAATTTAACTATGAAAAAAGGAATTTTATTGCTGACCATCGTTTTGTTAAATGCAATTCATTTAAATGCAGAAATTATTATTACGAAATCAAATAGAGGTCTTTTTGGATATAAACACATTGTTGAACAACAAGCGGAAGGACAGCATCGCCTTGATTGTAGTGACCCAGGAAGAATGAGCTGCAAGTCCAGTTTAGGCACCATTGTGGTTTCATCAGAAAATGGAGATTTACAACCGTTTGAATTAAAGGAAACCCAATTTGATGCGATTGATTTGTATGTTGAATATCAATTATTATCGCTAAACGAATCGGGAAATTTTGTTTATGATAATTTATGTTTCGTTAAATTTTACTACGATCCAACTAACGATTTTCTAGAAATTCGGATTTATTCAATTCAAGAGGCACAATTACTTAATTTAATTTAATGATGATAAAATTTGGCTTGGCAGGCTTAATAGTTTTTAACTGTCTTACTGCGTTTTCATATACAATTATTACCAAGGATAATGGTGGTTGGTTTGGTTTTCGAACGGTCACTGAATCCCATTCTGGACCAAATCATCAATTGGCATGTGCTGATCCTGGACGGTTGAAATGTGAATTTGGAACTGCATTTGGAGGGATCACGCAAGGCGTTGAGGTCATTAATTTAGAAAGTTTTGAACCGATTGAAAACATGATCCTTGATCTTTTGGCGATTGAAAATTCAATATTAGCTGGAGAATTTTATTTCGAGTCAGATTTTTTTATTAAATATTCATACGAATTAAATACCGATAGATTAACCATCGAAATTTATACCCTTCATGAAGCAAGTTGCCTTGGCTTTATATAACTGGTGTTTTATCATTTTTTTGGTGACTTTGTCGAGCGATAGGTACTACGCGCAAGTCACTGATTTTGTTAAAATTGAAAAAAATATTAAGGGGTCAAAACTCATTTATAATCCTGCTTATTCTACCTTAAAAAGCACGATAAATGGAAAGTTTATTTACACAACTCCTAGTAAATCTGGTGCGAGTAAACGAATAATTCATAGGTTTAATACCACGACTGAAATGATGGATTCAATCGTAATTGAGCGATCCAAAAAGAATGAGATTTTTTTTAATGATCGAATTTTATCAATGACATTTGTGGCGTCTAAATTTGTTTTCCTTGGGTCAAATCACCTCTTTGTTTTTGAAGAAGCTGGGAATAATGAATTGAAATTTATGTATTCGATCAAGAATGATTATGGATTTATGAATTGTCAAAAATTAGGCAATAATTTATTTTTGCAAGTAGCCTATAACTATCATCCAGGTGATTATAAACACACCAATGTTTGGGCGATTTTAAATTTAGAAAAGGGAATTGTCGAAAAGGCTCATTTTTTAACAGACGATAATAACGCCCTCTTTGGCTTTTTGGTAAATCAATGGGTTAGTATCTATGCCAACAAGATTTGTTACGCACACACCGACGAATACCTCATTTCTATTCACGATGAAAATTTTAATCAAATTGACCAGATTAAGACCAACGAATTTGATGAGAATAAATCAACTGTAAACCGAATAAAGGCCAATTTTAACTATTCTAAAGATTATTTTGTTAAAATGCGCGAAATTGATGAGGATTCGTTAACTCGAATTCGCAAAGTATTTTTTTTAAAGGAAGATCTGATTTTAGCCTTGGTAAAAATCGCTGGAAAGGATCAAATTCGCGCGGATTATTGGAAGAAACAAGATCATGGATGGCAATTGGCTCATCAAGAAAGCTCTACGATTTGGTTTCAGGAGGGTGTTGCATATAACCAAACGAAAACAACCTATTCGGATTTTTATCAAAACGTTTTTGAATTGATTTACGCTGAAAATAACAAGTTTTATCTTCCGTATTTTCCATATATCCCAACTATTCTAACAGATAAATTTAATCGGGAACGTGATTATTATGATAAACAAAATTATGCAATTGAAACAAATGAAACATATCTTGGAATTAAGGAAATTGGTCTTAATCAGTTTTAGTTTTTGCTGGTTAAATCAGGTTTTTGCCAGTTCAACTAACGAACGTTCGGTGGTGTATTCACCTCAACTTGAGATTATCTCTTTCGATTCTTTATTGACATTAAACAAAACAATCGTTTTTATAACTCCAAAAAATTGCACCGAATGTGCTAATTACATCTTGAAAAATAATCCGGATGCGATTTTCATTTATACACTTCAAGCTAAAAGTCGATTAGAGATGATGCGAATTTCACCGGAGTTACCTCCAAAAAAAGCGACAATTCTATATGCGATGGATGATTTTGTTTTTCGTTCGGTCAATGCCAATGAGGCAAGTCCAATAATTGTGAGATCGTCAACTAGTAACGTTACCATTTTGGATTATCAAATGATTAGCGTTTTAAGCAATTCTTTTACCCTAAAGGCAAAAAAATTAAAGAAAAGATTAGAAAAGTATTAAGCTTTACTTCTTCCTCAACCCCAATTCAATCAATCGTTCAGTCAAAAATTCGCCAGCGGTCATGTCAGCGTACGTTTTCGGTCTTTCGGTAGAAATGCAGCTCTCTAAGCAGGTTAAATCCATGTCTGAACGTGGGTGCATAAAAAACGGTGCTGAATAACGTGGTTTTGTCCAAGATTCTTCGTTTGGTGTGATCACTTGGTGTTGGGTCGAACGCAAACGATCGTTTGTTAATCGTGCCAACATATCCCCAATATTAATGACAATTTCATCGGGACCAGGACTTACTGAAATCCATTGACCATCCAAAGATTGTGCTTGCAAACCTTCGGCACTTCCACCCATCAACAAAGTAATCAAATTAATGTCGCCATGGGCAGCGGCACGAACCGCTCCTTCTGGAATTTGAGATTTATCGGCTACCGGATAATAATGCAACAAACGCAAAATACTGTTTCCATTGTGAATTTTAGGAGCAAAATAATGCTCGTCCAACCCTAAATAAAGCGCAATTGCACGTAATAAATTACGCCCAGTTTCTTCAAATGTATCGTACACTTTTTGACAAACAGCTTCAAATTCAGCAACTTCTGCTGGCCAAATATTATCAGGGTATTCAGCTTTAATTGGATCATTGTCTTTTACCGTTTGTCCAACGTGGTAAAACTCTTTTAAATCTGGCACAGATTTTCCCTTTGCGCTTTCTTTATTTTTAGAAATATATCCTCGTTGACCGTGCAACAATTCATTTTCATATTTTCGCTTGACATCTTCTGGCAATTCAAAAAATTTGATTGAAACCTCGAATAATTTCTCTCTTAAATCTTCAGTTACCCCATGATTTTTGACAATGGCAAAGCCCATGTAAGCTAAAGAATCACCAAATTCCTGAACGAAATTTTTTTGAGCTGCTGCATCACCCTGACTGTAATTAAGGTAATCTACGTGCGCAATTTTATTTTTATCCATACTTAAGCAATTTTTAATTTCGCTAATTTAGATCCGGCAAATTTTGATTGCGCATACGCTAAGTCAACGCGAAAAGTTTTAACATTTTTGTCCGAAGGAAGGTCAAACATGGCATCGTTTAGGATTGCTTCGCAAATGGAACGCAAGCCACGAGCACCTAATTTATACTCCAACGCCATATTGACGATAAAATCGAAAACATCTGCATCAAATTTTAAATCCACCCCATCCAATTGGAACAAATGAACATATTGTTTAATCAATGCGTTTTTTGGTTCGGTTAAAATTCGTCTCAAGGCTTTTTCATCCAACGGATGCAAATAACTCAAAACCGGCATCCGGCCAATTAATTCGGGGATAAGCCCAAATTCTTTGACATCGGATGGGATAATGTATTGCAATAAATTTTCTGAATCTGGTTTTTCTTCATCTTTCGAAGCAAATCCAATCATGTTTCGATTAACACGTCTTCCAATGATTTTTTCAATTCCGTCAAAAGCACCACCAGCAATAAATAGAATGTTGGTGGTATTTACTTTAATCATTTTTTGTTCAGGATGTTTACGTCCGCCTTGTGGTGGAACGTTAACTTCTGTTCCTTCCAATAATTTAAGCATGGCTTGTTGCACCCCTTCGCCCGAAACATCTCGTGTAATGGACGGGTTATCCGATTTTCGTGCAATCTTATCAATTTCATCAATAAAAACGATTCCGCGTTCGGCCGCTTCGACATTAAAATCAGCAGCTTGCAATAAGCGGGACAAAATACTTTCTACATCTTCCCCAACATAACCAGCCTCGGTGAGGACAGTTGCATCGGCGATACAGAAAGGAACATTGAGTGTTTTTGCAATTGTTTTTGCCAAAAGCGTTTTCCCTGTCCCTGTTCGCCCAACCAAAATCACATTTGACTTATCGATTTCGATGTCATCGCCTTTTCCGCTTACAGAAAGACGTTTGTAATGGTTGTAGACTGCGACAGAAAGAATTTTTTTGGCTTCATCTTGACCGATGATGTATTCGTCCAAATGCTCCTTAATTTGCAAGGGCTTCATTAATTTAAAATCCTTGCTCGAAGATTTAGGTACATCGAATTTTATTTGCTCATCGATAATTTGATGCGCTTGTTCGATACAATTTTCACAAATATGTCCCGATACACCGGCGATAAGAATCCCAACTTCACTTTTTGATCTTCCGCAAAAAGAACAACTTGTCCCACTATTTTTAGCCATGATTCTTTTTTAATTAATCTTCTTTGTGCATGTGTGCAGCGATAGGTTTTCCTAAAACTTCATCTACCATGCCGTAATCTTTTGCTTCTTGTGCAATCATCCAATAATCACGGTCTGAATCTTTCCAAACTTGGTCGTAATCTTTTCCAGAATGGTAAGCAATAATGTCGTACAATTCTTTTTTCAATTTTTGAATTTCACGCGCGGTGATTTCGATATCTGAAGCTTGTCCAGATGCCCCTCCTAATGGTTGGTGAATCATAACACGTGAATGAGGTAAAGCAGATCTTTTCCCTTTTGCACCAGCACACAATAAAACAGCTCCCATCGATGCAGCGATACCTGTACAAATGGTCGCAACATCTGGTTGGATGTATTGCATGGTATCATAAATTCCTAATCCTGCATAAACACCTCCACCTGGAGAATTCATATAAATTTGAATATCTTTTTTAGGATCTACCGATTCCAAAAACAAAAGTTGAGCCGTTACAATATTTGCAATATGGTCATCAATTCCTGTTCCTAAAAAGATAATTCGATCCATCATCAGACGCGAAAAAACGTCCATTTGTGCCACATTCAATTGACGTTCTTCAATGATGTAAGGCGTCATGGATGAGGTGATATAACTGTCTAATACCGTACTATTTATGCCTTGATGTTTTGTGGCATATTTTCTAAATTCGTCTTTTCCAAACATATTTTTAGTTAATTTTTAGTTCGTTCACTTTGTTAGCTCTTGAATACAAACAAATTTAGTTACTTAAATTGATATTCATTCACAAAAGGACAGATCAATTTAAAACCCAAATCACTTGGATCAATAAAAATAACACCCCTAAAGATAGGCATTATTCTTTCCAAAAAAATTTTATCTCAAATTAGTTTTTACCGTAAGCAGCCTCAACAAATTGTTCGTAAGGCAATACTTTCTCGTTCAATTGAACGGTTTCTTTGAAAAAACGAAGCATTTTGATCCCGTAAACATTGTCGAAAATTTTTGAAGCTTCTTCTTTGTTTTGTAAAACAGTCTTTGCGCGATCTTCTAAATCTTTATCTTCAGGAGCAGGAATACCGTATTGTGCATACTGATTTGCCAAAAGTTGTTTGGTATAATCAATAATCTCTGCATTTTCTACTTTGATTCCGTTCTCTTTAGTCAATTTATTTTGAATCAATTGCCATTTTAAACTTTTGGTATAATTCCCAAAATCTGCGTCCAATTCGGCCTGTGTAATTTCTTTTTCGCTAGATGCTAAAATCCATTTTTTAAGAAATTCTTCTGGTAAATCTACTTTCGTATTTTCAATTAACTCGGTGGTTACTTTTTGACTGAAAACACGGTCCGAATCATTTTGGAACATTTGCGTTAAATCATCGCTGATTTTTGCTCTTAATTCCGCTTCTGAATTTAACTGACCTTCGCCAAAAAGTTTATCAAATAATGCTTGATCTACGGCGGCAGGAATCATTGTTTTTATTTCTGTGATTTTGAATTCAAAATCGCCAGTTAATGTTTCCGCCGTTTCTTTGGAGATGCCTAACATGGCCGCCAAATCATCAGCTCCTTTTGAAACCTTTATAGGATCAACGACAACTACCGTTCCAATCGTTTGTCCAACAAATTGTTTTTTTACGGCTTCATCATGAATATACTCTACAGAAATGGTCGAAGTATGTGTGATTTCACCTCCAATTTGTGAAAATGTACCAAGCACCATGTCTTTGTCACCCACTTTTTCAGCAGAAACAAGCGAACCATATCTACGGGCTAAATTTTCGATTTCTTTGTCCAACATTTCTTCCGAAACGTCCATTTTCAAATAATCAAATGTGTTCTTTTTTGATAAATTAACCTCAAATTCTGGTGCTAATCCAATTTCGAAAGCAAATTCAAATTCTTGTGGATTTACAAAATCACCTTTGATCGGCTCATCCGTTTTTGGAAGTGGATTTCCAAGGACATTTAAATTATTGGTACGAATAAAATCGTTCAGTGATTGGTTAACCAATTTGTTTAACTCTTCGGATAAAATCGCACGACCGTATTTTTTCTTTACTACAGCTGTTGGAATTTTCCCTGGTCTGAATCCTGGAATATTTGCTTTTTTACGATAGTCGTTTAACGTTTTTTCTACCTTTTCGGAATAATCAGATGGACTTACAGAAACTCTTAAAATCGCATTTAGATCGTCTATTTTTTCCTCTACTACGTTCATTATATTAAATTTTGATTAAAACAAAAATGGCCTAGGCAAAGCCTAGACCATTAATTAGTGCGGGTGGAGGGACTCGAACCCACACGCCGTGAAGCACTAGATCCTAAGTCTAGCATGTCTACCAATTTCACCACACCCGCATTTTATTCCTCACTTCTGAAGAAGGAGTGCAAAGATAAATAGATTTTTCGTTTCACCAAATTTGACTCCGATTAATTTTTAAAGATGTCTTAGCGGTGCAAAACATGTGTAAAAAGAGTCATCACAAAAGAAACCCCATGAGACGCCAAAAATGAACAGGCTTACGAAGTCGTACATTCCTCCCAAATCCTTTTGTAAAAAGATCAGAATGAATCAAAAAAGGACTAGTTATGGTTTTTTGCAAAAATTTTAATACTTGCCTGATTTTTCGGGGGTAAGCAAACGATAATTAGAAAATTTTATTGCAATTAATCGTCAAAATCGTACCGTTTAACGTTCCTTTTTTTAACTTTGGTACGAAAAATGTATATCACATTTTTAATTGAAGCAAAATCATAATTGACTTACGCTTTTACTTCAAGAAACTTAACAGTAGAATATGATAAGAATAATTACAATTTTAGCAATCTCGTTAATCAGTATTTTTCAAGGCTTTAGCCAAAATTACATCGATTATAACAGAGATACACGATGGTTTATCGGATTAAATGGCGGTGGCACATGGTCATCCCAAACTGAAATTCCATATCGTTTTAGAGCTGGTGCCGGATTTACGTTTGGTAAATCGTTTGGCATGAACGAAGACAAATTCTTTTGTTGGGATTTGCGAGCTCGCTTTTTATACGCTCAATTTCAAGGGCAAAGCTTAAATCGTTACAACCTCGACAGTAATACAGTAGATGGTTTAGACAACTATAATGCTGGAATTCTTCAAAATTACGGCGATTCGTTGGGATATTTTCTTCCTAATTATAGAACCACCGTTTTAAGCGGTTCGTTAGAATTGGTGTTAAATACCAATCGTTTAAGACAACGAACTGGCGTAAATTTATGGGCGTTTGGGGGTATTGGCATCAAAGGATACCACACCGCTACGGATTTATTGAATAATGATGAATTCAACGATCCTATCTATGATTACGATGCATTACCAAGCGGAAGTTCAGCAAAAGACATTCTTGATTTTCAAGATGGCGATTATGAAACCGATTTAGTAGGTGATGCATTTAGTTACGATGTCGATTGGGCGCCAAGTTTTGGTTTTGGAATTAGCAAACAAGTTCATCCTGCCGTTGCAATTGGACTTGAGCATAAAATGACGTGGACAAGAGCGAACCTTTTTGATGGAATGCCAAATAATATTGATGGTACTACTTCTGGTTTAAACGATATCTACCATTATACTGCACTTACTTTTAAATTTCATTTATTCAATGGCAGCAGAACTACCACAACTACCGACGACACGGACGATCAAGTAAATGTAGATGATTTTGATACCAACGACAATCCTCCAATTATCGACCAACCTGCGGCTAAAAAGAAACCAGTGGTTGATATTTATGATCCAAATACAAGTCCTTACACGACTACACAAAACACGTTTACCATAAAAGCAAATATCTATTATGTTGAAAACAAAGCAAGTGTAACGTTTAAACAAGATGGAAATATCAATTCAAACTTTATCTATAATCCAACCACGGATCAATTTGAAAGTTCAGTTGTATTGCATCCTGGTCAAAATTTATTCGAAATAACAGGGGTAAATGAGTCAGGATCTGATTATGAATCAGTGATTATTATCTACCAAAAAGATATGCAACAATCAAATCCTCCGATTGTTACGATTACCAATCCTCCTTACTCACCTTATCCAGTAAATTCAAGTGTGTTTGGGTTAGTGTCAACAGTCTTAAATGTGGACACAAAAGCACAAATTCACGTGTATTTGAATGGGGTTAATTTAACTTCATTTAATTATGACAACGGAGCAAAAGTAGTCAACGCTTCATTGAATTTAATTGAAGGAACAAACACGGTAACGGTAACTGCTACCAAC
>JADZFJ010000242.1 GCA_020849935.1 Crocinitomix sp.
CGAAAAGATCATCAACGACATAAAAACAAATGTTCCAAAATTTAAATTACAATTAGACAGTAGAACAACGATAACATTAAAAACTGAAGAGCAACTTAGCAAGTGGATGGAATTATATCCGAAAGCAGAGTTGATCGTTTAAAGAGTTTACATTTCATAGTTTACTTTAAATTTTAAAAAGAGGATTGTCTGACAGTCCTCTTTTTTTTGAATAAAAAAATTAAATAACTAATTTTGGCTTAAATCAGTTATCTTACACGATTAAATCGGCATAATTGGTCGACAAATACTATATCTAAAATGACATTAAAAGATCATTGGAATGCTGCCTACCGCAAAACAACTCCTGTTCAATTAGGATGGCACGAACCAAATCCTGACCCTTCAATGAAGTTAATTCGTTCGTTGAACTTGAGTCGCTATGCCGAAATCATTGATGTTGGTGCCGGCGTGAGTACCCTCATTGATCTTTTGTTAGAAGATGGTTTTCAAAATATCACCGTAAATGACATCAGTCCCGTTGCCTTAGATCTCTTGAGAGAATCCTTAGGAAAAGAAGAATGTAATGTCGAATGGATGGTGGATGATTTAACCGCACCAACGATTTTAAAACAGCTTCCCCTACTCGATTTATGGCATGATCGGGCAGTGTTGCATTTTTTTACGAGTGATAAGGATCAATTGGCCTATTTTAATTTGCTCAAACAAAAAGTAAAATCAAAAGGCTATGTGATTATTGCTGCTTTTTCGAAAGGAGGAGCTGATCATTGCGCAGGTTTGCCCATTTTACAATACGATACAACCATGATCTCTCAACGTCTAGGTTCAGATTTTATCTTAAAAGAATCGTTTGAACACACATTTATTAATCCAAATGGCGACGAAAGACCTTATATTTACACCCTATTTCAAAGAAAGTAATTTATGGTAGAGATTGGTAAGACGAATTCGTTGAAGGTAATCAAAGAAGTTGATTTTGGTTTGTATTTAGACGGAGGTGAAAAGTATGGCGAAATTTTGATCCCAAAACGTTATGTTCCTGCGGATACGGAGGTTGATCATTATTTGGATGTTTTTGTCTATTTAGATTCGGAAGATCGAATTATTGCAACAACTGACTTGCCTTTTGCCGAAGTTGGCGATTTTGCCTATTTAAAATGTATTGGCGTTACCGGAATTGGGGCTTTTTTAGATTGGGGATTAGTGAAGGATTTGTTTGTCCCATTTAGAGAACAAGCACACCCAATGTCAGAAGGTTTGTCTTATTTTGTTCGGATTTATTTGGATGAAGAAACGGAGCGAATTGTCGCTAGTTCTAAAACCAATCAGTTTTTGGATAATTCTCCCCATGATTTTGAAGTAGGTCAGGAAGTTGATTTGATTATTGGTACACGCTCAGATTTAGGGGTTCGAGTTGTCGTGAATGAAAAATATTCAGGGTTGATTTATCATAACGAGATTTTTACCACGATCAAACCGGGTCAAAAAATCAAAGGATACGTTCAAAAAGTCAGAGATGATGAAAAATTAGATATTTCTCTTCAGCCAGCGGGGTATGAAAAGGTAGATGCCATCGCTCAAAATATTTTGGATAAATTGGCCAAACGAGGCGGATATATTGAAGCGGGTGACAAATCTTCTCCCGAAACCATTAAGCATGTCTTTGGCATCAGTAAAAAAGTCTTTAAAAAAGCGATTGGTGCCTTATATCGAAATCAGCAAATCACGATTGAAGAAGAAGGCATTCGTTTGGTAAAAAAATAGTTCCTTAAAATCGTTGAGACGACATAAATGATTGCAAAATAATCGTTGCACTGATCTCATCAATCAAGGCTTTGTTTTGACGCTGTTTTTTTGACAGTCCACTATCAATCATCGTTTGAAAAGCCATTTTAGACGTAAAACGCTCATCTACCATGTGAACGGGTTTCCCAAAAACATTAATTAGTTTTACCCGCAATTCTTCGACTGCTTGCGAACTGTGCGTTTCACTTCCATCTAGTCGTTTTGGTAGACCAAGAATAATATCTGTGACCACATTCGTTTCAAAATAAGTCCGCAAAAATTTCAACAAATCTTTAGAATCGACTGTGGTAAGACCAGAAGCAATTATTTTGCTATCGTCAGTAACCGCGATTCCTGTTCGCTTTGTCCCGTAATCTAATGCGATTAGTTTTGGCATCTAATGGTTTCTTCTAAGATAAATTTGCAGGCGTATTATTCGGCACGTTTCCCAATGAGTTCAACCACCCCAACAATTGCCGCCATTCCCAAAATAATGGCAATAAGCGGATTTAAGCCTAATCCCGTTAATAAACTTCCAAGTAAGACAGAAACCAAACCAACAAATAAGGCGTAAGGAATTTGTGTTTTAACGTGATCAATGTGATTACTTCCACTCGCGAGCGATGACAAAATGGTGGTATCCGAAATTGGTGAACAATGATCCCCAAGAACTGCACCAGCAAGAACGGCGCTAACGGTATTGTAGAAAATTGTCATCGAATCGACATCGGTATATTGGTAAACATCTGAATGACAGATTGCCCATGTCGCTGGTAAAATTAACGGATACACCAAGGCCATTGTCGACCAAGAAGATCCTGTCGAAAACGCAATAAACGCTGCCAAGATGAAAGTTGTTGCAGGAATTAACCATGGAGGAATCGAATCGCCGATTGCACGTGTAATAAAGTCGGCGGTATGCATTTCTTCTGTTACTCCTGCCAAAGCCCATGCTAAAATCAAAATTAAAATAGCAGGAATCATCGATTTAAATCCAGAAATAGCCGTTTCAACCGAGTGTTGCAAATTCATAATTTTTTGTCCGACGGTCATAAAAACTGCCACAATCAACGCCAATAAAGACGACCACAATAAAGAATAATACGAATCTGAAGCGCCAATCAAGGTTCCTAATTTTTTAGTAAAACCAACAACGGTAGGGTCAATTGTATTCATTTGTGCCCAAATCGAAGACCAAGAATCTAATTTTGCTCCTGGATCAATCGCAGCTATTTGTCCTTTAAGGTTTTGGAAACCAGTGTACATCAATCCTACAATCGTACCCAAAACAATCACGGCCACAGGAATAACCGCATTTCTTGCACGGTATTTTATTCCTTCGATTGGTTTAAGATTTTCCATTTCAGTCGCATCACCTTGGTTCACCTCTGGATTGACAACTTCTCCTTTTCGAGCACGTTGTTCAGCTTTCAACATCGGTCCAAAATCTTTACCCCGCATAACGATGTAAAAAATAAAGAAAATGGTAAAAATTGGGTAAAATGAATAGGCTAAACTGTTCAAAAAGATAGAATAAACACCTTCTTGCACCACGACTCCATCCGCATTTATTATCGCGATACTGTCCGAGATATAGCCCAATTCTGCTCCAATCCAAGTCGTTACAAATGCAACTGCCGAAACTGGGGCTGCTGTCGAATCGACGATATATGCTAATTTTTCGCGCGAAATCCTTAATTTATCAGTGACCGCTCGCATGGTATTTCCCACGACCAAGGTATTTGCATAATCATCAAAAAAGATAATGATTCCCATACCTAACGTGGCCAATTGACCATTTCTCACTGAATTCGCAAATCGTGAAACCCGATTAACAATGCCTTGCATTCCTCCATTTTTTGAAATCAACGCCACCACTCCACCAATCAAAATTGAAAAAACAATTACACTTAAATGACTAAAATCATTGAGCGCGTGCATGATATAGGTATCAATTACCCGAAATAAACCTGTGAAAATACCAATGAATCCTTCCGCATAAAAGCCCATCACAGCCGCTCCTACGAAAATTCCTGTCACTAATGAAAAGATAACTTCCTTAAAAACAAGGGCTAAAAATATCGCAAACAAAGGCGGTAAAATGGACATCCATAAAGGAACAACCCCTGTCGAAGTGTCATTTTGTATCGTATGTCCTTGAAGTTCAATTTTTTCTTCATTAAACAACACCAATGGAATCGAAGCGGTAGTTAATGTAGTATCTAAAAAAAGAGTATCGGAAATTATTTTACCCTCTCTAACTTGTAAAACAAAGCTTGGCAAATGCCCATTGATAGCAGTAATTTCACACGGTGTCGCTATATCGGATA
>JADZFJ010000243.1 GCA_020849935.1 Crocinitomix sp.
AAGGGAGGGGATTCCATTGAACTATTCAACTCAAATTTAGTGATTTGGATGTGCGAACCGAATCCAATTACCTTTTCTCGAATCCCTTGTTGAAATCCAGTAATCACCGAAATAGTTATGAGCATAATGGCCACTCCCAAAATAATACTGGTCAGTGAAATAATGACGATGGGCTTTGAAAGCTTGTTTTTATCGCTTCCACCGCGCATTATTCTTTTTGCTATGAACAATTCCGTTTTCAAAATCACTACATTTACCTGCAAATGTAAGATTAAAATAATGATAAAGTTCAATTCGATTCTTTTCATCTTGTTCATACTAAGTTGTGCGGCTAGTAATCAAAACGAGGTGAATAATGCGCCAGTTAATTCTGAAACATCAAACAAACAGGATGAAATAAAAGTTTCTAATTCGTTATTTTGTAATGACGAGGTGAAAGTTGGGGCTGAACGTACAGAATTATATTTAGAACAACTGAAAGGTATGCGCGTTGGGGTGATTGGCAATCAATCATCGACAATAAATGGGGTTCATTTGGTGGATTCCTTGATCAGTTCAGGGATTAAGGTTGTAAAAGTTTTTTCGCCCGAACATGGTTTTAGAGGTACAGCCGATGCGGGTGAAAAGGTCAACAATGAGCTTGATGCCAAAACAGGTTTACCCTTGGTTTCGTTGTATGGAAAAAACAAAAAACCAACGGCCGAACAATTGGCGGATCTAGATATTTTAGTTTTTGACATCCAAGATGTTGGGGTTCGATTTTACACCTATATATCAACTTTACATTATGTGATGGAAGCCGCAGCGGAATCAGGCAAGAAATTGATCGTGTTAGATCGTCCAAATCCGAATGGACATTATGTGGATGGCCCCGTTTTGAAAGATGGATTTACGTCTTTTATTGGGATGCATAAAATTCCAGTCATTCACGGTATGTCTATCGGTGAATTTGCAAAAATGTTGAATGGTGAAAAATGGCTAAAAAACGGAATTCAAACAAACTTAGAAGTGATTCCTTGTTCGGGATGGGATCACACTAAATTTTATAAATTGCCGATTGCTCCTTCGCCCAATCTTCCAAACATGCACGCCATTTATTTATACCCAAGTTTGTGTTTTTTCGAAGGAACTATTGTCAGTGTTGGACGTGGAACAGCCTACCCTTTTCAAATCGCTGGACATCCAAATTTTAATCCTGGACAAACGGAATCCGATACCCTTTCGTTCACTCCTATGCCTTCACACGGGGCTAAAAATCCGCTTTTAAATGGACTTAAGTGCGTCGGAATCGATCTGCATGAGTTACGTTTGGAGGATTTACAAAAAGAACGAAAATTGAACCTGTCCTACCTGTTTGAATTTTATAAAAACACGAAAACGGCAGACCCCTTTTTCTTACCAAATAATTTCCTCGATTTATTGTACGGCTCCGATTTCTTGCGAAAAGAAATGTTAAAAGGTACTTCTTTATCAGATATTGAAAATACATGGAAAGAAGACTTGGAGAACTTTAAAATCATTCGCCAAAAATACTTGTTGTACCAAGATTTTTAGCGTTGTTTTAGAGTAATTTTCGTTCAATCAATTTGTCTACCAACGTTTTTCGGATGGCTACCATCTCCGCTAATTCACTCGATTTTACTTTGCGATAAGCAAGTGCGTTTTTGAGATTTTTTACTTGGAAATAGGCAATTAATCCAGTGATTGAAGGCACAAGCACATAATAAAGAAGTGCCAAGCCATAACTTGGATATATGAATTTATAAAACAAGAAAATAAAAACTAGATTGTAAACTGCCGAGAGCGTAGCTCCCACCATCAATTTTACTCCACTCCAAAAAACATCTCGTTTAAAAGTACCTTCCACAAAACGTTTGATGATTAAATAAGGAATAAGTTGATGCATCAAACCAAGCAGAATAAATGGACTGAGTAAAATGAATTTTAACCAAATGACAAAGCTGTTTTTCGAATTCCGAACGCTAAAATCATACACCCAATTTTCATTAATTTTCGCCTTTTTAAGTTTCGAAAAATAGTCTTCCATTCCTTGTTTTAACGAACTCCATTCAACAGTTGATTCATCAAATTCTTTATTGATTTTATTGGCAACTTGTTGAGAATATCGAAATTTATCTTCCAATGGAATCGAAGCGTTATGGTGAAAATGATTCATACCCTTGCGCGAGAGAATTAAAATATTTTCAACAAACGGGGCTAAATCTTTTCTTTCAATATAAGTGATTTGTTCTTGCAAAGATTGTTGGATATCACGGGTTAATTTGGTGATTGCTAGGTTCGGATTTTCTTCGTAGAGCGATTTATATTCTTTTAAATGAAGTGTATTTCCGAATGAAACCAATACATCTGAACGTAAATGTTTTGGGTGTGCGTAATTAATCCCAAGGGCTTGAACTTTAATGTCTTCTTGCCAATTTGATTCTACCATCGTGTCAAAACCGATGCGAGCAGGACCTTTTTTGATTGGTTTTAAGCTTCGAATAAAAACATCGTCCGTATATCCTTCACCAAATAAAATCAATGATTTTTTGCGCAACAATACTTTCCTTAGATACCGAAAAGATTCTTTGTTTTTGAGATGAGAATCCGCACCATCCTCAGCCATTCTAAAAATGGGCACCATGTGCGAAGCCCAAGTAACTGGTCGAAGCCACAATTTA
>JADZFJ010000244.1 GCA_020849935.1 Crocinitomix sp.
ATCGGACGTTCTCCATTATTATCAACCGATAAATTAAGAAAATTAAAAGAATATGGTACCTACGGTATTTCGCTTTTATTTATTCCGTGCATCTTAATCTTAGTTCAAAACACCGAGTACACAGATTTATTTATGTACATCGTTGGACCTTGTACCATCCTCTATTTTATCATTGAGATGTTCCGCTCCACAGCCGATGAGAATAAAAAGTTGATTGCAGCACTTATTTTATGTGGATTTTCTGCCGTTTTTTGGGCCTTTTTTGAACAAAGCGGGGGTTCATTAGCATTGTTTGCAAGAGATAATCTAAATGAAAATTTAATCGGATTAAGTCCAAGTCAAATTAATAATTCAGCTAACTCGTTTTTCGTGATTATATTCGCTCCGTTAATGGGGATCCTTTTTCTCTACCTTCACAAATTACGATTAGAACCTAATTCTGTTGCCAAATTTGGAATTGGATTCCTGTTTTTAGCAATTGCTTTTTATGTTTTCTTTTCCTGCAAACATTATGCAGATGCTGCCGGAATTACTTCTATTTATATTTTCACATTTGCTTATTTTATCATCACTTTTGGAGAACTCTTCCTTTCACCAATTGGACTAACATTAATGACAACGTTGGCACCAAAAAGATTGGTGGGCGCAATGATGGGAACTTGGTTTTTGGCAAGTGCTTACGGACAATACATTGCTGGAATTCTGGGTTCACACATGAGCCAAGCCGATGAGAGCGCGAGTAATTTAGAAAAACTAAATTCGTTCACAGATGGTTACTACGACTTGGCCTATTATGCCCTAATATGTGGTTTGGTAATGATCGCTATTTCACCTTTCCGCAAGTATTTAATGGGTTCTGTGAAATAATAAATGTGGTTGATTTTTTACCAGTGCGAACAAAATAAATGGTCGTTTGTTTCTTTAGTCTAGTTCGAAGGAGTAACTTTACAACCTCGACAATACGATAAACAGAAATAATCATCTTATGGCATCTATAACACTTGGAGGAAATCCAGTAACAACGATTGGTAACTTACCAAAAATTGGTGAAAAAGCACCTAAATTTAACCTTGTAAAAACTGATTTATCAATTGCTTCATTAGCAGACTTTGCAGGTCAAAAATTGATTTTAAATATTTTTCCAAGTATTGATACAGGCACCTGTGCGAGCTCGGTGAGACAATTTAACCAAAAAGCAGCAGGTTTAGCAAACACAAAAGTGCTTTGCATTTCACGTGACTTACCCTTTGCTCAAAAAAGATTTTGTGGAGCCGAAGGAATAGAAAATGTAATCAACCTTTCTGATTTTGCAACAGGTTCATTTGGAAAAGATTATGGACTAGAAATTATGGACGGTGCGCTTAAAAACTTGCATTCACGCGTAATTGTAATCCTAGATGAAAACGGGACCGTAACGTACACCGAACAAGTTCCAGACATCAAAGACGAACCGAATTATGACGCAGCTTTAGCAGCGCTTTAGATTCATTCGGAACGCATAAATCTACCCTTGATTTGCAGAAAATATCTAATTTGCTTGCGCTTTTTGGCTTTATTCACCTTAACTTTGTGGCATGACAGTTGACGAGTTTAAGCAGGCGTATCAAAATTCTCCAAAAGCAATTTCTATTGCTTCGCAACTTAAAAAAGAAGGCGAAAAATTACACCTGAAAGGGTTGATTGGATCGTCTGCGGCCTTGTTTACCAATGCGGTGATGCACAATAGTCAAGGATTTCACCTTATTGTTTTAGAAGATAAAGAAACGGCAGCCTTTTTTTTTAACGACCTCGAAAATTTAAACAAAACAGCTTCGCATATTCTGTTTTTTCCGCACAGTTATAAAAGACCGTATCAATTAGAAGAAATAGACAATGCCAACGTCGTTTCGCGCGCCGAAGTTTTGGAACGAATTAATCGAGGAAATGCAACTGTCGTGGTGACTTATCCAGAGGCGCTTTTTGAGAAAATCATCACCAAAAAACAATTCGCAAAAAACATCCTCGAAATTAAGCAAGGTGGCGATTATTCCATCGATTTTATCAATGAATTATTGATTGAATACGAATTTGAAAAAGTTGATTTTGTCTATGAACCAGGTCAGTTTGCGGTTCGTGGTGGAATTATTGATGTTTTTTCATTTTCGAATGATCTTCCGTATCGAATCGAATTTTTTGGAGATGAAGTAGATTCGATCCGAACATTTGATCCTGTTAACCAATTGTCGATTCAAACCATGAGTCGGTTAACGGTGGTACCAAATATTCAAAAATACGCCACAGAAGAGGTACGAGAAGATATTTTAAAATTCATTCCAAGTAAAACAACCATCTGGCTGAAAGACTATCTTTTAACCACCGAAACGTTGGACAAAGAATATAAAAAGGCCGTTGAAATTTATACGCAAATCTCAAACTCACCCGTTAAACATACCCCACCGGTTGATTTATTTTTAGGGAAAAATGAGTTTGAGAATGGAATTAAACAATTTTCAGTCGTCGAATTTGGTGAACGAACCTTTTTTGATGGAACGTTTTATTCATTTAATATCGATCCGCAACCGAGCTTCAATAAAAATTTCGAATACCTCATCGAGGACTTGAAAAAACATGAAAAAGCGAAGTTCAAAAACATGATTGTTTCGAGCCAAGCCAAACAAATCGAACGACTTTATGCCATTTTTGAAGACTTGAAATCGAGTATTCAATTTACAACACTTTCGGTGGCTTTTCACGAAGGATTCATAGACAAT
>JADZFJ010000245.1 GCA_020849935.1 Crocinitomix sp.
AATTAACAGCCCCTGTCATACTTCTGAATGGACTTGAGGTGCCTAAGGTGTTGTGAGCGATCGGTGTAAAAGAAGTAGGATCAACCCACGAAGATTGTGCAGAAAATAAAACATTGGCTTGAATGCCACCTATTAAACCCAAGGTGGATCTTTTTGTTTGAAGGACATTCCAACCAAGGCGCAAGGGCACTTGAAAATACTGATAATCATTTTTAGTTCGGTGGGTAATTAAATCATGTTGAAAATCGTATTTCTCGCTGTAAAATTTGTAAGAAACTCCCGTTCGTATAAATAGTGTTTGAGAAAGTCCAAAGTCGGCTAATAATCCCAATTCGTAACAAGCGCTATACGTTTCATGCGCATTTTTATGATCGACCAAAAGGGTTTGAGAATCACTTTTTAAGGTTCTAAATGATTCACCTAAACCGCCATACGCCAAGAGTTTAAAAGGAAGTTTTTCTTTTGCGGTTTTAGCAACTATTTTGGTGCTATCAGGTTGAGGAACATTGTTTGTATTTTCATCGTTTTTGGTCGAATCACTTTTTTCTGCAACTAATACATCCGCGTCATTGGCATCATCCGCTGTTGATTCTATTGAATCTTGATTTTGACTATTTTCAAGTTGATTTTCTGCTAAATTGATTGTTGGGGTAGTTTCGATCTTTTCTGATGGTAATGGATCGTTTTTAATTAAGGATCCTGATTCGGATGAATATTTTTTAACTTGTCCCCAACTTGTTGAGGAGTGTGACTCAACTTTTGTTTTTTCTTGGTTGGATGTTTTGTTTTTATTTAATTGATTTTGTGCAAAATGTGCCGTATAAATCGCCGATGCTTTTTCGTCCACAACCAAAGATTCGATTTCGTTTTGCTGAGAAATAATTTGGTTAAACGAAGAAGGATCACTTTTTGTCAAGATATTTTTTGAGGAGTTTAACCTAGCGGTTTGATTTTTTTCACTGAAGTTTTGACTAAAAAATGCCAACACCAAACTCGTTGTCAAAAGACCTGCAAAAATAAAGAGCCAAATTAACCCACGTTTTTTGCGTTGCGGAGGTTCCGCAATTCCGGCTTCGATGGCATCCCAAACAAAATCATCAACAGGAAGTTGAAATTCTTGGCTTTGCGCACGCAATTTATTCGTTATGTCTTCTTCTCTTTCTGACATTTAGGCAATAAACGAAAATACATTAATTTTTTCCAATTCCTCTTTTAATTTTTTCTTGGCCTTGGTGAGTTGACTTCGTGAAGCACTTTCTGAAATCCCCAGCATTTCACCAATTTCTTGATGCGAATAATTATCAAGCACACTTAAGTTAAATACCGTTTTATATCCCAAAGGCAACTTGTCTAAAATGGCAAGTATTTCATCAAAAGTCATCGATGAAATTGCTTCGTTCCAATTGGTAGAAGTTTGTTCTAAAACAGTATCCGTACTTTCCAAGATGTACTTTTTTTCTTTTTGTAAATAGTTAAGACAATTATTAATCAAGATTCGCTTCATCCAACCTTCAAAATTTCCTTCGCCAGTATACGTATTAATATTTTTGAAAATTTTTATAAATGTTTCTTGAATTAAATCATTGCATTGGTCTAAATCGCCGGTGTACCGAAAAGCCATCCCCTTGAAAATAGGGGCATACGCCTCATACAATTCTTTGAAGGCCTTGCGGTCTCCTTTTTGAATGAGTGGTATGAGGTGATCAATTTTCATTTTTTTTTTGCAGCGAAGAAGCGTTTTTTAAAATCGTATTGTCTCTATATCGAATCTTAAAACAAAAAAGAATTACTTATGTTCAAATTAGACTTAAAAAAAAGAGCTTTGATCGCGACGATGGTTGGGGCAACTATGACATCTTTTGCACAAACAGCAAGAGTACAAATCATTCACAACTCTCCAGATGACGTTGCAACGTCCGTAGATATTTATCTTGGCGATGCAATTTTAGTACCTGGATTAGATTTTAGAACAGCAACTCCTTTTGTGGATGCGCCAGCTGGATCTGAAATTACAATCGGTGTTGCAGTTGCAGGGAGCGACGATGTATCGGACTGTGTTGCATTTTTTCCTTTAACCTTGACTGAAGATGCTACTTATATTGTAGTTGCTGACGGTATTACAGGATTGAGCGCAACAGAGTATTCGCCTGCACCAGCTTTCGGTTTGCAAATTTATGCTACTGGAAGAGAAGCTGCTACGGTGGCAACAAATACAGATGTGCTTGTTCACCACGGTTCAACAGATGCACCTACGGTAGATGTATTTGAAACTTCAGTTCCTGCTGGTACCATTGTGGACAATGCAAGTTATCCTCAATTTGCTGGTTACTTAGAATTAGCAACTGCTGATTATTTATTAGAAATTCGTACTGCTGATGGTGCAACAACTGTTGCTGGTTATTCTGCTCCGCTAGAAACGTTAGAATTAGAAGGTGCTGCGATTACGGTTGTAGCTTCTGGATTTTTAGATCCAAGTGTAAATGGTGATGGTCCTGCTTTTGGTTTATGGGTGGCACTTGCTGATGGAGGTGATTTAATTCCTTTGCCAACTGCTCTTTTAAGTGTGAATGAGTTATCAGAAGTTGATTTCTCAATTTTCCCAAATCCATCAAACGAATTTATTACGATTAATGTAACAAACAGTGATGTAATTGAGCAAGTAATGATTACTGATTTAACTGGAAGAATTGTAAAAACCACTTCTTTCAACAAACAAATTGAAATCAGTGACCTAGAAAACGGACAGTACATTTTAAACATTATTTCTCCAGAAGGGATTTCGTCAAGAAGTTTTGTGAAAAACTAATTGCCACAAATCTCGCAGGTTAATTTAGGTGTTTTCCTGTTGAGAGAGCGTCGTTCCCCTCCCGGAACGGCGCTTACTTTTTTTCTTCAAACCCGCCTAATAATAAAACGAGTTTGTCCAGGGCATCAATCACATAAGTTATTCCGGCCCGAACCATCAACTTTTGACGATCCGAACAATAATTTAAATGATGCGCGATGGTAATAAATTTGAGCACTTCGCGCAATTCAGCCATTACGGTTAAAAAATCTTCTTTTTGCGCTTCGCGGTCGGATTTTACGGTGCCGTGCGATAAAAATGAGGAAATTCCCAACACTTTTTTTCGAAGGATTGGCCCAATCCCATCCACATCCCGTGCTGGAAAATCTTCTGTGACAATAAAAACCACCTTGATTAATTCGCGCGAATGATAGCGTACATCAATTTTTGCCTGCGTGAGTTCTTTTTGTGATTCCATACTTCGGAGTGAAGTTACTAAATGATTTTTAAATAAGAATAAGCAGGGTGATGGCTAAGATTACTTTCTAATGATTCTCCTTTGAATTCTATTTGGAATCTTTCCAAAATAGGTGGTTAGGGGAGGTTTGTTAATTATTAGTGTAATTTTGCTGAAAATAAATTGTTAGCTGCCTTATGAGTTTAATTAAATCACTGCAAGATCGTTCTGGAAACCAATGTGAATTGTGTGCCTCAACTAGTAATTTGAGTATTTACAATGTACCACCAAATGGGTATGGTACGGTGGATGACAGTGTGTTAATTTGTGAAACCTGCAAAACGCACCTTGAAAATCCAGCGAGCATTGATTCGAACCATTGGCGATGTTTAAATGAAAGTATGTGGAGTGAGGTGGATGCGGTAAAAGTAATTTCATGGCGGATGTTAAATCGTTTACGAAACGAAGGTTGGTCGCGCGATTTATTGGAAATGATGTACCTTGAAGATGACGTTAAAAAATGGGCTGAGGCAAGTGGTGATGGAATTGCGGACGACGATAAAATCATTCACAAAGACGCCAATGGGGTGATTTTAGAAACGGGTGATACGGTAGTGTTGATTAAAGATTTGAACGTAAAAGGCGGTGGATTTACAGCAAAACGAGGCACCGCTGTTCGTAAAATTATTTTAGTACACGACAATGCCGAACAAATTGAAGGTAAAGTAGAAGGACAACAAATTGTGATTTTGACACAATATGTTAAAAAAATGTAATTTCTAGTAAATTACGTTGTGCATCAAAGTCTTATGTTGTTTAAATTTTAAATCTTGTAGGCAGTTTTTAAATTGCTTTACACACCTTAAAATTTGATCCTATGTCACATCTCTTATCCAAAAGATTTAAGCAGTTGATGCTGTTCTTTTCCTTGCTTTTTATACTATTATTTTTGTTTCGGTTGGGATACGGGTATGTTGTAGTGTCTGATGACCAAATAGATGACGAAGTTTATTTTGATGATTTTTCGTCAGACAATAAAAAAAATTACGCTTCGGATAAATCATTTAGTTCTGAAAAGGAAATGGCGCAACAAGAATCTCAGAGCTTATCACCTGGCGAGGTTGGACAGAAATACGAAAAAATTGCTAAGGTAAATTCGATATCGAAGGATTTTGAAAAGGACGAAGAAAAAGTGCGAAACGAAGTAGAAAAGTGGAAAGGAATTATTCAATATGAACGCAAGACAGGCAACGAAGGTAAGCGCAGTGTGCAATTGCAAATTGGAGTGCCGCCTGTTCATTTTGATCCGCTTTACAAAGTGTTAATTGGAATTGGAAAAATTGATTTTAAGGAAATTATAAAAAATGACAAAACCAACGACTATTTGGAATTAAACGCACGCAAGGCTTCTTTAGAAAAAACCTTGGCTTCGTTGGTGGAGTTTAAACAAAAGAATGGGCAAATTGACGAGTTTATTAATTTGCAGAACCGCATTTTAGAAATGGAGGAAAATCTGCAACAATTAGGAGTTAATTTGGGTGATTTTGACCAATCAAA
>JADZFJ010000246.1 GCA_020849935.1 Crocinitomix sp.
CTCTTGTCTCGCGCTTATTTAACAAAGTTTAATGAGTGCTTGCTTCATTAGGCATTTGTGATACCAACCACCCAAGGCTATTATTTTAGCACCTAAGCCTTTAGATAGAACGCAGATAACGCAGATTTTGCGGATCTACGCAGATCTCTTTTTAATAAAATTATGAATCTTGATTTATGATAATGTTCATCCTAAATCAGCGAAAATCAGCCCGATCAGCGTCATCAGCGCTCTATTAAATTAAAAATCGGTGAATGACACAGTTTGTATAGTAAAAGTAGGGTTGTTCTTTATCCAACTACAATCTTCTCCAACAAAGTCACCGCCATATTTCCGTCCAACCCAATTTTGTCAAGGCGCACTTGCACGGTTTGATTAATCAACGTAGGATCAAAAGGAATGGAAACTTTGACGTAATTTTCAGAAAAACCATGCATAATTCCACCGTTTTCTTCGGCTTCAAAGAGTACTTGTTTGGTTTTTCCTTCTTGCGATTCGTAAAAGGCCCGACGTTTTTTATCTGAAATCAGGTGCAATTTTTGGCTGCGTTCGCGGCGAATGGCCATTGGAACAGCATTGTCCATTTTTTTTGCGGTCGTGTTGGCGCGTTCTGAATAGGTAAATACGTGTAAATAAGATATTTCCAAGTCCATCAAAAAATTGACGGTTTCCATAAATTCCACCTCCGTTTCGCCCGGAAAACCAACAATCACGTCCACACCAATACATGCATCGGGCATTAAGGTTTTAATTTTCTCCACACGTTCGGCGTACAATTCGCGCAAATATTTGCGTCGCATGGCTTTTAAAAGGGTATTGGAGCCCGCTTGCAAAGGAATGTGAAAGTGCGGAACAAATTTATTCGATTGTGCCACAAACTCAATCACCTCATTACTCAACAAATTCGGTTCAATTGATGAAATTCGGAAGCGTTCAATTCCTTCCACCTTATCCAATTCTTTAATCAAATCCAGAAAATTTTCCCCTTCCCCTTGACCGAAATCACCGATGTTTACGCCAGTTAACACCACTTCTTTAATGTCTGTTTTGGCAATTTTCTCCGCTTCTAACAAAGTTTCCGCCACGCTTGCATTCCTACTTTTACCACGAGCCAGCGGAATGGTACAAAAACTGCAAAAATAATCACAGCCATCTTGAACTTTTAAAAACGATCGGGTGCGGTCGCCCATGCTAAACGAGGGCACAAAATTTTGGGTAACTTTAATATTTTCCGCCGAAATTTTGGCAAATTCTTGTTTTTCTAATTCTTCTACGTGCGCCAAAATATTAAACTTTTCATTGGCACCCAACACCAAATCCACCCCCGGAATTTTCCCAATTTCTTCAGGTTTTAGTTGTGCATAACATCCAATCATCGCCACAAAAGCATTCGGATTTACCTTAAGCGCTTGTTTAACAATTTGTTTGCATTTCTTATCAGCATTTTCAGTAACCGAGCAGGTATTTATCACAAAAATATCTGGCGAATCAGAAAAATCCACCTTGGCATAGCCTTCCTCTTCAAAATTCCTCGCAATGGTCGATGTTTCCGAAAAATTCAGCTTACATCCCAAGGTATAAAACGCCACTTTTTTGTACTGATTCATATCGGGAACAAAGGTAATAATTTTTTTTGTGCTTCATCCAGCTATTCGCTATAGTCCCAGACATCCCGTCCCCAACAAGTTGGGACAGGATCGTCAGGGAGCTGCCGCTACTATCTGGCGCAGGGTGGAGGAATTCTATTTAAAATCTTCATTCAATAAAAACCTAACTAACTACCTTGTTATACCTTCTTAATTTATAAATTAGTTCAATGGTTTTTGGTATAATACCGAAGCAATATATGTTTAGTCCAATTTTAATGGACTATTATATATATGCTTTCGGTATTAATTCAGTTTATCGCAAAAAAAAGCCGAATCATAACATTCGGCTTTTTCAGAAAAATGTAATTTTTACTTTTTAATAAATTTTAATTGTTGAGTGTCTTTGTTAACAAAAGCCAATTCTACAATATACACGCCTGGGGTAAAATCCGTTAAATCAATTTGGTTAATCCATTTATTGGATCTAAAAACTTCACGCCCATCCACCGTAAGAATCCGAACAGATTCGATGGATTCTGTCTCAGAAAAACTTAACAAAGAAAGGTTATTAGTCGCTGGATTTGGAAAAACGCTAAAATCGGCTACTTCAAACTTGTTGTCTGTCAACCCTGCCACAACAGTGCGGTTTTCGTAAAAATTATTTGCTGTTACAGTCGATGTATCAGTGAATTGTATGGTTGGTACAAAAAGATCCATGTCAGAATCATCATCAATATCCACAAACATTGGCAGAAAAAAATACTGGTCAGTTCCCAAGGTAGAAATTCCAAAAGGCGAAGCAAGTCCTTCACCAGCTTCAAATTCAGGAAGTGTGGCTGTGCCAATGTTTTCGTGGTAAAAAATATTAGAGTTTTCCGATTCAGAGCGCATCATGTCCAAATCACCATCTTGATCCAAATCTGCAAAATCTAAAAAATAGAAAAAATCAGGCGATGTTAAGCTAATTCCGTAAGGATCAGCAAGCGGTTCAGAAAATTCAGGAGCTTCGGCAGTACCAATATTCTCAGCGATAAAAATTTTGTTTTCTCCCAAATCCTCGAAATAAATCGCCCCAAAACCATCTAAATCACCATCGTTATCAATGTCAACAAAATTTCCAAAAATCGAAAAAATAGAAGTTAACCCAAAAGGAGAAATTTCCTCTGAACCGAATGATGGGGCGGTTGCCGTTCCTGTATTTTCATAATAAAATGTCGTGCCATCTTCTTCGCTCGAACTAAAAAGGTCATAATCTCCATCGGCATCAATATCCACAAAAACAGGTCCAAACGAAGGAGCCGCAGGACTAAAACCAAAGGGATTTATTTCCGTTGCGGAATAATTTGGTGAACTGGCAGATCCTGTATTTTCCTGATAGATAAATTCATTGTCATAATAGTTGGTTTGAAAACAATCCTGATCTCCATCACCATCCAAATCTACAAAAGCCATTTTACCAATTTCATGTTCTAAATTCGCAATCGCAAACGGATCAATTTCAGGATCAAGAAAGCTTTGCGCATGGGAGAAAGTCGAGAAGCACAAAACAGCCGAAGAGAGAAATCCTGCTTTAGTAAGTTGGTCGAAAAATAGTTTCATTTTTAAAGTGTTTTAGTTTTGAACAAGTCAGGAACGTAACAAATGGAATAATATTGCATTTAGTTGACAAATAACACCAAAAAAACGGATGTTCAAAAACTTAAATCAGGGTTGAACAACTTTTAATTTCAAGATTATTTTTTGTCTATCGAATTGATTTTGAAAAATTAATGATTGCCAAAATCAACTGTACTTTGAAATTTAGGGTAAAAATAAATAACTTGAGTTTCGTTGGTGCCTAGGTTGCTGAGTTCAATTTTAAAATAATCAGAAGGGGAGCGTAATTGATTTTTTTTCATCAACTTTTTTGGCAAGGTAATTTGAATTTTATTTGGACTTAAGAAATTCAAGGTCAAGGTGTCTTGCATTAACATGGTTTGTTCGTTGGAGGTGTGGACAACAGCCACCTGAACGTTTATTTGTTGGCTATTCAGGTAATCACTTTGAAAGGCAACTCTGAGCACGTTTTTACTTAAGGTGGCTGAGGCAATGATAGGTTGATA
>JADZFJ010000247.1 GCA_020849935.1 Crocinitomix sp.
AGTAATAGGAAATTTAAGAGAATTTTTAAATTCACTTCATGGTATATTCTCTCTAAACAAAGAGAGGGAGTATAATTCTGAATATTTTGATATGACAAATTCGCTTAATAAAATGATGAAACAATCAGAGGACAAAAAAAGAATTAAATCTGATGTAAATGTCATCCTAAAAGATTTAGGTACCGCTACCAAAAAAGCCGCTGAAAAGCATCCGAAACATTAATGAGTCAATGGCTAAAGGTACTAAAAAAACAACCCAAACTAAAGCTATTTCAAAGAATGGTGATTCAGCTGTTCAACGAATAGAAGATCATTTAGAATTTGATGATAGCTTGTTACCAACATCAGAAGAGTTAGAGAGATTAAAATTAATTGACCCGAAAATAATAGATTGGATTTTAGAGGCAGCCAAAGATAAGCAGGATGCGCGCCATAACTGGAATGATAGAGTTATGGGATTAGCAGAAACAAATAGTGCCAGACATTATTATATTGATAAAATGACTATTCGAGCTGCTCTATTCATTACAATATTTATCACCGGGCTATCAGCTTTATTGATTTACTTTGATCAAATTATTACAGGTTCAGTGTTTGCTGGTGTTGTTTTGATTTCGTGTGTTGGCATGTTTTTAAATTTTAGGACGAATAAGAAAAAAACACAAGAGGGTGTAAACGATAAATAATTCGCTTAATATCTCCCAATTTCAAAATGAAATAAATTATTCGAATTAAGTTTAGAGCCAAATAAATTTGGTGGCATAAACAGGTACCTCTCCATCCAATACATTTATTAAATACATCCCACTAGAAAGTCCTGTTAAATCGATCGCGTTTTGTGTCGCACTTTTAGCCACCAAATCTCCTTGAAGCGAATAAATTTCATACGAGAGATTTAAAGTTTCAACATCTTCTAAACTCACAATCGTCAAGGTTTCGTCCGCAGGATTGGCGATAATTCGATACAATTCTTCTTCTTCAGAATCCGTTTCTTCGGGTGCCATCATTGCGTAAATTCCCAAATCCAGAAAACTGGTATAGCGATACCACTGACAGCCAGAAATTTTTAAATCGCTCACCCCCGGCGCATCATCCGACGTGTATCCCATCAATCCATACATCCAGGTCTCCATCGCTGCGTCAATTTCATGGGTCATTAACCAAGGTCCCATGTGGTAGGCGCGTGAAGAAAAAATCGGCATCACCGCCGGCATCCGATCCGACAAAGCAATGGCTCGAATGCGATTAGTGTGGTAATTATAAATACTGGTACCATCCCCATAAACATCCGAGGTTCGGTAATGATGCAATAAAATTCGATCTGTATTTTCCGCTAATTCAATTGCTTGAGAATCGGATAGATAACCCAAATAAATCTCACTGATGAGACCCATACTATGTGCTCTTGCATCGATCATAGCTAATTCATCGAGGTAAAAATTATAGGCGCCTGCATTGGTACAAGGATATCCATTCGGTGATAAATAATTATCGCAATAATAGTCAAACACATCGCTTCCTGGACTTGTCCAAAATTCAAACTCTAAATTTAAAACATCAAATTTTCGAAACCAATTGTCCCCATAAAAACTATTAAACGTGGTGATTTTATCAAACGAAGCATCCTTTTCGCCCACCGCACCTACTTGAACAATGCCATAGTTTTTTTTGGCACGTTCGATAAAATGAGCCAATACGATGGCTTCCGATGGCAAGGTTAAATCGTAGGTATGTTCGTGGATATAAGAGAGATTATAAAGTAATAAATAATTAAATCCATTCTCGTTGGCAAATTCTAATAAGGCGGTTTCGGCGGCAGGATTTCCCAAGATATTTTTAAAATCATCGACATATAAACCATTTAAAGGTATTTTATCGAAATAAGCAATTGGTTCTGGGACATATTCAAAAGCACCAGCATCTGGGGCACCTGCTAAATTTCTAAGTTGGTTAAGATGATCCAATGGAATTCCAGTTAAAATCCCCGAATTAATTCCCGGCGATTCATGGGTTAATTGGAAATTTTCTTCTCCTACATTTACAAAAACTTGCGCATCAATGGTCGAACTATAGATGTTATGATCGATTTGAAGCAAGGCAGTCGCCCCAGCATTTAAATAAGGCGCATGGAGTTCATCACTCAAAAATAACTCTGTTGGTTCGCAAAAAATATTGTTTTGAATTTTAGAAACCGAAGATATTGAACCAGAATTTTCAATTTCGACGTTAAATGCGGCAGATGCTAAAACCGTATTGTGTTGGAAATTAAAACTATTTGGATAGGTGTCTCCCAAAGCTGTATAACACGAAAGTTGCGCCGCACCAGCACCTATGGCGCCATTTTTATAAAAAATGGAGTTCACCACGTTTAAATGACCATCGCCATGCCACACCACACCCTACAGATCTGTATTGCTAATTTTATTGGAACTCAAACTCACCTGTCCACCTCGCCCAATTTCAATCCCATTTGCAGTAATTTGGTCGATGATGTTATCTTCAACAATTCCCTGCATCAAATACAATTCGAGCCCATTGCCGGGCGAAATCGAATGGATTGAACTCTTTGAAATCACAACATCCTCCACCGAATAAGGATAAAGCATGTCACAAAGGTCATTGTATTGTCCAACCAAATAATTCGGATGCCCAATTTGAATCCCTGTTTCACAATGGTGAACATTTAACTCCGTAAGATCAATCGATTTTAATAAAAACACCCCTTCATTTGCACTCAAATCACAGCGTGGCTCATCAAAAACTTGCAAACCAACCCCATGTACATTTTCAATTTCTACCTGATCCACTTCAAAATGGTGCGACAAATCATTAATTAACAAACCTACTTCACTTCCCCCATCAATATGAATTCCGAATGGTACATCCGCATCGCCCGATCCTGTTAAGTGGAAAAAATAAGAATTTCCAATCATCAAGGTTTGTGCAGCTGGTTCACCTTCCATAATCACCTCTCCCCCACAATTCTTGATAATAATTGGATCAGACGTTGACCCATACACATTTTTGATTTTTAAAGCCGAACGGGTGCCAGCCGTGATACAAATCACTTCACCAGGCAAGACACCTTCTCCGTTAAAATAATTCATTTCCGGTGAGATGACATGATCGCATCCACAATCCTGCGCAAATCCTTTATTAAAAATCACTGAAAATAACACTACCAAAAGACTAATTTTTTTCATACGAGCAGATTTTAGTTGGTAAATATTTCAATAGCAATCAAACAAGAGCAACGGAAATTTTGTGAAGTTCGCGAGGTTTCATTTTTTTTCCGTTTTGAAGCAAATTATGGAAATTTTCAACCCGAAACAATATATTTTGGCGGATTCTCAAGAATATTCGACCAAAATCGATAATACGTTCGACCGACCCGATTTATTGATAGAGCGAAGCGCTTTTTTGCTCAAAATGAAGTTTTTTTTTGTGAAACCTTGTCAAATAATTTGGAAATTCAAAGATTCAACGTAAATTTGCAGCAGTTCTTAATTTATTAATGTACTTATACAGAAAGGTGGAGGGACCGGCCCTTTGAAACCTTGGCAACCGAACTCGTCATGGGGATAAGGTGCCAATTCCTGATTAACAATGTTAATCACTATAAGTTTTCAAATCGCTTCTTTCGAGAATTTCCGGTCAACTTACTTTTCATTCAACTTATGAATGAGATTAGAGAAATATTGAAAAAAAGAATTTTGATTCTGGATGGTGCCATGGGAACAATGATTCAACGGTACAAATTAGAAGAAAACGATTTTCGAAAAGGTTGGTTCGAGGATCATCCTTATTCTTTAAAAGGTAATAACGATTTACTTGTATTAACTCGTCCAGATATTATTAAAGCAATTCATGCCGAATACTTGGAAGCGGGTGCGGATATTATCGAAACCAATACCTTCAGTGGTACAACCATCGCCCAAGCCGATTATCACCTCGAAAAAAGTGCCTATGACATTAATTTCTATGGTGCAAAAATTGCTCGTGAAGTTTGTAACGAGTTTACCAAAGCAAATCCAAATAAGCCAAGGTTTGTAGCAGGTTCTATCGGCCCGACAAACATGACGCTCTCCATTTCACCAGACGTTAATGACCCTGGATTTAGAAGCACGACTTTTGATAAAATGGTGGTGGCCTATTCCGAACAAGTAACAGGACTAATTAAAGGTGGTTCAGACATCCTTTTAGTGGAAACGATTTTTGACACTTTAAATGCAAAAGCGGCACTTTTTGCGATTGAAAATGTTCAAAAAGAACTTGGTACCGATCTTCCGATCATGGTTTCTGGTACCATTACCGATGCCAGTGGACGAACCTTGTCAGGTCAAACTACCGAAGCGTTTTTGATCTCCGTGCAACACATGAACCTCTTAACAATTGGTTTAAATTGTGCGTTGGGTGCAAGTGCTTTGCGTCCTTATTTACAAGTTTTAAAGAATAAAGCACCTTTTCATATTAGTGCACATCCAAATGCTGGTTTGCCAAATGAAATGGGAGAATACGATGAAACGCCTGAAATGATGGCCGCTCAAATAAAAACATTTTTAGACGAAGGCTTGGTAAATATTATCGGTGGATGTTGTGGCACCACCCCCGCACATATAAAAGCAATGGCTGATTTGGTTGATTCCATGACCAATTCGCCAAAGAATTAATAAATAGCAGTATAAATTAAAAACAGAATAAATGGCAAAATTGTATAAAGAAATCGATAAAACGATTTTAGTTTCTCTTCCAAATCCTACGAAAGAAGCGTATGAAATAAAAGTGAAAATTCCTGAATTTACATTTTTGGGAGTAAACGAGCAACCTGACTTTGCAACGATTTATATCACCTTTTATCCAAAAGGAAAAATTATCGAGCTAAAGTCGCTAAAATTATATTCGTATCATTTAAGAAATATCATTGTTTCTTACGAGCGATTGATCAATATTTTTTACGATCACTTAATGGAAGCGTATGAGCCAGAACGTTTAAGAATCATGATGGTGTGTAATCCACGAGGAGGAATTAGTTCCAAATTAACCATCGATTCGGATTGGGCTGCGCGTGGTGGACAAGAAAAATTTAATGATTGGAATGGATTGGGAAGTGAAGAAAGCTGGAGCGTTTTAATGTAATTCTCCTACTCGGATTCAACCTAAGAGCACTTACCTATTGATTAAAAGCAAATTATCTTAAAAAAATGAGTTTACATCCTGACTACAAAGGAAAATACAATTATAAATGGTCGAATTTGCCCAATTTAAAATTGAGCGGATTAGAACCTTTAGAAGTTACACCAACCACCAATTTCGTGAATATTGGTGAACGAACCAATGTAGCGGGGTCGCGACTTTTTTTGCGGTTAATCAAAGAAGAAAAATTTGACGAAGCTTTATCGATTGCGCGCGATCAAGTAGATGGCGGCGCACAAATCATTGACATCAACATGGACGATGGTTTGATTGATGGCAAAGAAGCAATGGTTAAATTTTTAAATTTAATTGCTGCCGAACCAGACATTTCCAAAATCCCCATCATGATCGATTCCTCTAAATGGGAAATCATTGAAGCAGGATTACAATGTGTACAAGGCAAATGCGTCGTAAACTCAATTAGTTTAAAAGAAGGTAAAGAAAAATTTGTTGAAGCAGCGCGTAAAATCAGACAATACGGTGCGGCGGTCGTAGTGATGGCCTTTGACGAATTAGGACAAGCGGATTCGTACGAACGAAGAATCGAAATTTGTGAAACTTCGTATCGTATTTTGGTGGATGAGGTAAATTTTCCACCGCAAGACATCATTTTTGATCCAAACGTTTTTCCTGTTGCCACAGGAATGGATGAGCATCGCCGAAATGCACTCGACTTTTTCCTTGCCACCCGATGGATTCGTGAAAACCTTCCCGGGGCGCACATCAGCGGAGGAATCAGCAATGTGTCCTTTTCTTTCCGAGGAAATGATATCGTTCGGGAAGCGATGCACTCAGCCTTTTTATACCATGCCATTAAAGAAGGTATGGACATGGGAATTGTAAATCCATCCATGTTGATGGTGTATGATGATATTCCAAAAGATTTATTGGCACATGTCGAAGATGTTTTATTGGATTTAAGAGAGGACGCCACCGAACGATTGTTAAATTTTGCTGAAACAGTTTCTGGAAATGGAAAAGTGCGGGTGGTCGATTTAGAATGGCGTAATACCAGTCTTCAAGAACGATTGACCTACTCCTTGGTAAAGGGTATGGCCGATTTTATTGACGACGATGTTGAAGAAGCTCGTAAATCCGTTAAAGAACCCATCGAAGTCATTGAGGGTTATTTAATGACCGGAATGAACGTGGTTGGTGACCTTTTTGGAGAAGGAAAAATGTTCCTTCCTCAAGTGGTAAAATCGGCACGGGTGATGAAAAAGGCGGTGGCGTATTTATTGCCCTACATCGAAGCATCAAAAACTGACAACCGTTCCAAAGGAAAAGTCTTAATGGCAACGGTAAAAGGAGATGTCCATGACATTGGTAAAAACATTGTCGCCGTTGTTTTGGGATGTAATAATTACGACATCATCGACTTAGGTGTCATGGTGCCAGCCAATAAAATTTTAGAAGCAGCAGTCGAACATAAGGTAGATATCATTGGTTTAAGTGGATTGATTACTCCTTCGTTGGATGAAATGGTACACGTTGCCAAGGAAATGGAGTTGATGGGAATGACCATTCCATTGTTAATTGGAGGCGCAACAACTTCTAAAGTACACACGGCTGTAAAAATCGATCAGCATTACAAAAAAGGGCAAACGGTGTATGTCTTAGATGCTTCACGTTCGGTAACTGTGGTCAGCGATTTATTGGGTGAAAAAAGAGATCAATTTATCGAAGACATCAAAAACGAATATGAGGGCGTGCGTGTTAATTATGCCAAGAAAAAAGGATTCAAAAAATTCCTTTCTATCAACGAAGCACGGGCAAACAAATTTCAAATCGATTGGAAACCAAGTGATTTACAAAAGCCAAACTTAGTAGGTGTAAAAGTTTTAGCCGATTATGATTTAGCCGAATTAAGAGAATATATTGATTGGACTCCTTTTTTCCACACCTGGGAATTACGCGGAAAATATCCGGAAATACTCACCCACGAATTAATGGGAATCGAAGCCTCCAAATTATTTAAAGATGCCAATACCATGTTGGATCAAATCATCGCTGAAAAATGGCTCATTGCCAAAGCAAGTGTTGGAATTTGGCCAGCAAATACAATTAACGATGACGACATCGAAATTTACAGCGACGAAACTCGCTCAACTCTTTTGTACACCCAACGTGGATTGCGTCAACAATTGAAAAAAGCGGACACGGCCAGCAATGTCTGTCTAGCTGATTTTATTGCGCCAAAAGAAAGTGGATTTCAGGATTATATCGGCGGATTTGTGGTCACCACTGGTTTGGGAATTGAAAAAAAATTAGCCGAATTTGAAGCCGATCACGACGATTATCATTCGATTTTACTAAAAGCCCTCGCCGATCGCCTCGCCGAAGCTTTTGCCGAACGTTTGCACGAATTGGTCCGAACAGATTATTGGGGCTACGATCAAACCCCTTTGGATAAAACCGAACTCATCCAAGAAAAATACCGCGGCATTCGTCCTGCCCCAGGCTATCCTGCAAATCCTGACCACACCGAAAAACCAGGTTTATTTGAACTCTTAAATGCTACCGAATTAACGGGCGTAACCCTCACCGAATCTATGGCCATGATGCCAGCATCTTCGGTCAGTGGTTGGTATTTTGCCCATCCACAAGCACACTATTTTGGCGTGGGTAAAATTAAAGAAGATCAAGTTGAACGTCTTGCCATGGCAAAAGGAATTTCCTTGGCGCGCATGAAACAATGGTTGAGCAGTAATTTGGAAGATTAAATTGATAGTGGATTCAATCCCGATTTAATTCAGAAAAAAATCTCCTCGTCTTGATTAGACTTTAATCACCGCTGATGCTTAACATCCGCAGTAAGAGGTCAAATGAAAATAACCTAGGCTGTCGGTAGTAATCGAATAATAACAACCCGCACCACCATCTAGTGGACTAAATTCTCTATGTTCTTCGTCCCAGCCATAATCTTCGATTGATTCAAAAGGTTCGTAATTTAACACCTGATCTATTACCTCAAAAAAGGCAGCCTCGTCTTTACATCGGGTCCATAATTCAATACCACCACCCGATTCTAATTCTTCATAACAATAAAAAATACCCTGCTCAAACTCTTGACCCCACATCAACCCTCCAGGAGAATCAGTTGTTAGATAAAATCGCTTTTCTGAAACTGTGTCTAGTGCGTGGTACAAATACAGATACAAATCGTCTAAGTATAAGCCATCAACGTTCGAATTGAGCGTACCTGAAATACGCCCTTCAGTAAACGCTGATGTTGGTTGCGGCAAACATTGATCAAGACCTGTATAAGTAACGGGATAACTCGGAAATTCAACCAAATTGCCCGTAATCCTTTCTGAACCAAATCTACCCTCTTGTGCAACCAACGTATCCTTGTTTTCCGCATGAGTGTCATTCACCAATAAATCAGTTTCGGATGAAGCGCAAGAAGCCAGAATTAAAAAAGAATAAAGAAAATTTTTCATATCCAAAAATAAGAATGTCTAGAACAAAACCGTACTATAAATTCGATTTTTTAAAACATTTCTTGTACTTTGCTGTTCTTACACAAAGCGTCCCTGCAAATGAAAAAAACAACTTATTTTTGGTTTCGCCGCGACCTGCGATTAAACGATAATTCAGGACTTAAACAGGCACTAAGAGCAAGTAAAAACGTTCAATTAGTATTCATCTTCGATGATACCATTTTGGCTGATCTTCCAAAAAACGATGCTCGGGTTACCTTTGTTTGGCAAGAATTAGAAAAAATCAACAAAGAACTGAAAGAATTTGACACCAACCTCCTTGTTTTAAAAGGAAAACCAATCGATGTTTGGAAAAAAATTCTCACTGATTATCAACTCGAAGCGGTTTATACCAACCGCGATTACGAACCAAAAGCCCTTGCACGCGATGAGGAGGTTCGTTTTTTACTCGAATCAAACGGCATCCAATTTAATACCTTTAAAGACCACGTTTTTTTTGAAAAAGATGAAATTCTAAAATTGGATGGAACACCTTATACCATCTATACCCCTTACAAAAATAAATGGTTAGAAAAATACGCCAAAACCAATTTAGAAATTCCTAAACCGGAACTCGAATTAAACGCCAATTATGCTAAAAGCGACTTTACTTTTCCATCCTTGGCCGATATTGGGTTCGTAAAAAGCGACATCATCGCCCCAGCCTACAAATTGGCAGGTGTCGAAAATTATGATTTACACCGCGACTTTCCTGGAAAAGATCACACCACCCATTTGGGGCACCATTTGCGTTTCGGCACCATCAGCATTCGCAGTTTAGTTTATTATTCCGCCCGAAAAAACGCCACCTTTCTTTCAGAAATTATTTGGCGCGATTTCTTTTCACAAATCATGGGACATTTCCCGGATGCTATGAACGAGGCATTTAAGAAAAAATACAACCACATTCAATGGCGAAATAATGAATCGGAATTTAAAAAATGGTGCAACGGTGAAACAGGTTATCCAATTGTAGATGCAGGCATGCGCCAATTAAATCAAACCGGGTTTATGCACAACCGCGTGCGCATGATCACCGCAAGCTTTTTGGTCAAACATTTATTGATTGATTGGCGTTGGGGCGAGGCCTATTTCGCGGAAAAATTATTAGATTTTGATTTATCTGCCAACAACGGAAATTGGCAATGGGCCGCAGGAACAGGCTGCGATGCTGCCCCTTATTTTAGGGTGTTTAACCCATCCATTCAAGCGGAAAAATTCGATAAAAAACAAACCTATATTCGCCAGTGGATTCCTAATTTTGATCCATCTACCTATCTCCCACCAATGGTCGATCACGCCATGGCCCGCGACCGCGCCATAAAAACATACAAACAGGCATTGGACATGTTTCCTGTTAATGATTAGTTAAAAAAGCAAAAGGAGCCAGTTTCCTTCAATATTATTTATAATTTTCACCATGGAAACAATTTTAATCACCGGCGGGTCGGGCATCATCGGCAGACGTTTAAGCGAATTACTCGTTCAACATCATTTTGCCGTGCGCCACTTGTCACGTAAATCAACTGGCTCTGAAAAATACCCTACGTTTGTGTGGAATATCGATGAACAATTTATAGATCCTAAAGCACTGGAAGGAGTCGATCATATCATCCATTTGGCAGGCGAAAATGTGGGCGATGGCAGATGGACAGCCACGCGTCGAAAAAAAATCCTTTCTAGCCGAATTGACAGTGCTAACCTCATTTTAAACAAAATGAAGGGCCAACACCTCAAAAGTTTTATCAGTGCTTCGGGCATCAGTTATTATGGTTCCATCACGTCTAGCCAAATATTTAAAGAAACCGACCCCTGCGGCACCGATTATTTAGCCAACGTAAGCGTACAATGGGAAAAAGCAGCCTTTCAATTTGAGGACATCGCCAAACGCGTGGTGGCTTTGCGAACAGGGGTTGTTTTAAGTCCAACGGGCGGCGCTTTGGCACAATTAATAAAACCCATTAAACTTGGCATTGGCTCTGCGCTCGGCTCGGGCAAACAATACATGCCTTGGTTGCATTTGGAGGATATGTGCCAAATCTACCTCAAAGCAATCACCGACGAGGGAATGGTAGGAATCTATAATGCAGCAAGTTCGGATCACCTCACCAATCAAGAAATGGTCAATGCCTTGGCAAAAAATTGTGGCAAAAAATTATGGGCACCAAAAGTTCCTGGTTTTCTTTTAAAACTCCTTTTTGGCGAAATGTCCGTCATCATTCTCGAAGGCAGCCGCGTGGATAACGATAAAATCAAAAAAGCCGGCTTCGTTTTTCAATACGATACGATCGATGAAGCCTTAAAATCACCTGTTTTCCGCACTGGGACACCCAATCTAAAATTCAAATAATTTTTTCAGTTGTTTTTGTTCCTCATTTAGGATCAAAAGTTCTGTGTTTACAATGTTTGTAGTCGGGTTCTTTATTTTAATGGCG
>JADZFJ010000248.1 GCA_020849935.1 Crocinitomix sp.
AACGAAGGTTCGTTTTTGCATAAATAATAGGACTTATCACCTGGTAAGATGGATCATATCCTTTAAATACCAAACGAACTAAATCTTGAATTACCCTAAATTTTGCGATATTGACAAAATAATCCTCATTTACAGAAAGTTCGATGACAATTTTTGAATTGATTTCTGCCAAGGTCACTCCTTCTTTCGTTAAAAAATCGACATATTCATTTAAATGCGCTAGTGTAAAAGCCAATTCTTGAATCGTTGAAGAACCCGCTCCGCCGTATAATGAACCTGAAATCCAAACAGTTTTGTTATTGGGATGACTTTGATAAAATTTAAGGTAATCTGCCCAACTAGAACTCATTTGGCCAAGTTGTGAATTGAGGGCTATAATATCAAAATTTAAAACGGTTGATGGATGTGCTTTTACGGAAATAGCATCGTCCAAGCTTGAGAATTGTAAATCGGAATTGATATATTCGAATTGTACCTCGTTTACTAAATTTTGATAATTGGTGGATGAATTGATTGCTATTCCGATGGCCTCAATTCCGTCATTTAACGCGGTTAAAATCGTTGAATTGGTTGCGAGTTTGCCTTTAAATTCTTCGCGAATTTTCCAATCGTTTGATTTTTTGGTAAAGTTTCTAATTACTTCTTGCTCGTTCAGCTTCGGGCGAGTAGCCTCGTGATGATAAGCAACAATTTCCAAATCAGGTTCGGGATGAGAGGTTAACACACTTAAAGGCTGTCCCTTTAAATCCTGTTGAATTTTTGCGACCCAGGCCTCAAAGGTAGGTTCTTCAAATTCATTCTCTAATTTTCCCATAATTTCCAGCAGTTTTAAGTGCGAATTTAAAAGCAATTTAGTATTTATTCTTAATCAATTCCAGATAATTTAAACTTGAATAATTATTTACCGAATTAAATAATCGTTGACAATTTTAAAAATAATTCCAAGAACACCGCAAGAGGCGATGAAACCGGCGATAAAATAATGCCAAAAAGAATACCCTTTTGACGTTAATCTTTTAGCAGCAACCACAGAAATAATCAATGATAAACCAAGAATTAAATAGACGGTTTCAGCGGTACTCATCCCATAATTTTTTTTGAGGCTTCCCAATATTTATCCATTTCCACCAAAGACATGTCACCAATTGATTTACCGTCTTTTTTGGTTTCATTTTCCATCCATTGAAAACGATTGATAAATTTTCGGTTGGTTTTAGCCAAGGCATCCTCTGGATTGACATTCACACAGCGCGCGTAATTGATTAAGGCAAAAAGAACATCACCAAATTCTTCTTCCATTTTTTCTTGATTTCCAGCAGCAACCTCGGCATGAAATTCAGCGATTTCTTCTTCTACCTTATCCCAAACTTGGGTTCGATTATCCCATTCAAATCCAATTCCTTTCACTTTATCTTGAATTCGAGATGCTTTAACCAATGCGGGCAATGAATTAGGAACACCTTCCAAGACCGATTTTTTGCCTTCTTTTAGTTTTAATTTTTCCCAATTTTGTTTCACTTCTTCTTCATCGGCCACCACCGTATCGCCATAAATATGGGGATGTCGGAAGATCAATTTATCACAGATGGCGTTCAATACATCCGCCATGTCAAAATGTCCCGACTCAGAAGCAATTTTAGAATAAAAAGCCATGTGAAGCATTAAATCCCCAATTTCACCTTTCAAATCATTCATGTTTTTATCCGTGATGGCATCCGCTAACTCGTAGGTTTCCTCAATCGTTAAATGACGTAAAGATTCGAGGGTTTGTTTTTGATCCCAAGGACATTTTTCACGCAATTCGTCCATTATGATTAATAAGCGTTCAAAGGCTTTTAATTTCTCATCCATTATTCTAAATTTGCAACAAAATTAATTAAACTTGGAGTTTTGAGGATTGTTTTATTGGTTTTGTTCGCGGTTCTTTTCCAGATTGATGCATTCAGTCAAAAGGAAGGACCATTTACCATCGGTTTGTCGCCTAAATACGGCTATTTAATGGCACATCGTGAAACCAAGTCACACCTCATTAAAGCACCAAAAACGGCTTTTGAGTTAGAATTTTCTCGGCAAGACACCTCTGGTTCGGCTTGGAGTAGTGTTTTTAAATATCCATCAAGAGGGTTGACATTTACCTACCACGATTATAAAAATCCCGATGTTTTGGGAGTTAGTTTTAGTGTGTATCGATTTACCAAGTTTCCAATTTTTCAACATAAAAAATGGGGTTTTTTTGATTTTCGATTGGGAAATGGGGTGAGTTATATCACAAAAAAATACGATGAATTTAACAATCCAAAAAATATTGCGATTGGCTCTTATTTGAATGGATTTGTGAATTTCCAATTTGTGTATACCAAACAATTTAAACGATTAGTGTTTGGTGGAGGAGTAGATTTTTCTCATCTTTCGAACGCTAGTTTAAAAGCACCCAATCAAGGATTAAATACTGTGACAGGATTTTTTAGAGCTGGTTATAGTTTAGCGCCCCGAAAAACTTTTAATCCAACTGATTTTGAGAAATTACCATTGGAGAAAGTGCGAAAATTTAACCGTTGGCAATTTCATTTTATATTTGGACTCAAACAAAATTTACCCGATCATTTAAAAAGCAGAACGTTTGGAGTAGGTGCTTTACAGGCATTGTATCGCTTGCCAGTTAACCGAGTTTGGGATTTTGAAACGGGAATTGATTTAGTGTACAATGAAGCCAATCGGTGGTTTTACGAAATTAAACCCGTGCCAGTTTACGAAGCCTTTTTGGTAGGCGCTTATGCAGGAATGTCTTTGTCGATTTATAAAGCACAAATTTACTTTGGTTTAGGCGTGTATGGGTTAAATTTAATTAATCCTGCTGGTTGGATTTACAACCGAACTGGGATTCGTTTTATGACTAACGAACATTGGAATATATCATTTGGCATTAAGGCACATATTGGGATAGCAGATTATATGGAATGGGGAATTGGATATCGATTTTAGCAAGGAGAAAAATGGGTTTTAAGATGAGTAAGAAGGTAAGTTTTTTTTTGGTGTTGGGAGTGATTTTTGTGCTGATTTCATGCGAAAAACCGGCTGATCGGACTTGCTTAAAATCGAACGGTTCGTATGCCGAAAGAGAGGTTTTGCTTGATTCGGTGCGCCATTTTCACTTGAATAAAAATTTGAAATACCGTTTATATCAAGATGACACGCGAAAGATCATTATAAAAGGAGGCCAGAATTTGATTCAGCACATTGAGGTGGATAACCGCGATCATGTTTTATATGTTGACAATCGGAATAAATGTCGTTTTTTGAGGGATGCAAGCGAAAATGTGGAGGTTGAAATTCATTACCCGTTTTACAAGACGATTTTTGTGGATGCAACAGATTCGGTAGTTTTTATGAATAAAATTACGGGGAATTATTTTGGCGTTGAGATGCGAAATGGGGGGGGGAGTTTGAAGGCCGATGTAGATGTGCATGAGATTTCG
>JADZFJ010000249.1 GCA_020849935.1 Crocinitomix sp.
TAATATTTAAATTGACCAATCATGTTGGTTTGAAACTTTAAGAAAAGAGGAATAGTTACGTATTTCGCTCTAAATTTTCGCGTTTGTAACATGAATGCAGTGGTGTCGGTGAAATTTTCAACTCTAAAAGACTTATCATCATATTTCTGGATGTCTGTGTCCGTATAGGCATAAAAAACATCACCTAAAGCTGTATTCGAATCGCTACCGTAGTTAATTTTAAATGATTCAAGATCGAATTGAATGCCACTTGCAAAACCGACATTTTCATTAAACATGTAATTACCACCAATTCCAATGGTAAAACCATTACCTATTCCTTGACGTTCAATTTTAGTCGTTTGTATTTTAGTCCAGTTAAACGTTGGTCCAAGTAATAAACCAAGTTGAAATTTTTTGTCTTGAGCGGTCGCACCAAAGCCAAAAGTGGTTAATAAAACCAAAGAGAGTAATTTTTTCATAATTTTGCAATTATATATTTATACAATTTTGTAGCAATAATAGTAAATTATCCCTTACATGAATAAGTTTTACCTAATAATATTCTTAAGTTTCGTTATTGCGTCTTGTTCTGGCGATAAGTTGGATGTCGATGTGTCCAATGTCGAGGTTGATCTTAAGTTTGAGCGGTTTGAAAAAGAAATGTTCGAAGGCAATACCCCTGAGGAAATGGCTAAAATCAACCAAAACTTGATTGAAAAGGGAGGCGAATTGTACGAATTTTATGTCTACGAAATGCTCCGGGCTGGTTCGGTTTATGACGATTCGATTGGTACACTCTTGTCATTTTTTGTAAACGATAGTATGATGCAAATGATGATGGAGGATTTAGAAACTGAATTTTCTGATTTTAATGTGATCGAAGAACAATTAACCGATGTTTTTAAACGGTTGAAATACCATTTGCCAAATTCGCCTCAACCAAAAAAAATAATTACCTATAATGGAGCATTTACCTTTGGTGTGGTTTCAACCGATTCGGTGATTGGAATTGGGTTAGATATGTACTTAGGCGCTCAAAATAGATTGGTGCGAGAAATTCGATTTCCACAGTACATGAAGGACAAAATGAACCGTGATTATTTGACCTTAGATGTGGCTCAAAGTTGGTTAATGACGAATGTCTTGGGAGAAGATGAAGGAGAAACTTTTCTCTCAAGCATGATATATTATGGTAAGCTCCGATATATTTTAAAGGCACTCCTCCCGAAAGCGGAAGATCACATCATCATGCGTTATAATCCTGAAGAATATGATTTTGCGGCGGCAAGTGAATTCGAAATTTGGGAATATCTAATCGAAATGAATTGGATTTATTCGATTGACATGAAAGTAAAATTGCGATTTTTTGAAGAAGCGCCATCGACAGTTGGTATTGATGGTTCGCCAGGAAGAATTGGACAATTTATGGGCTGGCAAATGGTAAAACAATACATGGAGGCCAACGAAGATGTCACCATCGAACAATTATTGCTTGAGACCAACGAAGCTAAAATTTTAAAAGAATATAAACCAGAAGAAAATGAGTGATTTAAAAAAATCGACAATCGAAATAGACGTGCTGACAAATGAAAATAATTTGCCAGAAAAAATCAATTGGGCAGCTAAAGAAGCAGGGGTAACAGATGCGTCTGCCGAAGCAATGATTCTTTCATTTTGGGATAAAAATGCCGGAACGGCCATGCGTGTTGATTTGTGGACAAAAGATTTTTCGGTGGACGATATGAAAAAATTCATGCATCAAACCTTATTGACCATGGCAGATTCGTTTGAACGCGCAACAGGCGAAAAAAATATTTCAGAGGATTTAAGAGATTATTGTCACCATTTTGCAGATAAAATGGGAATTTTACCTCCTTTAAGCTAAGGCTTGATGGTTATTTTGGTTGGCTATAATCAACCGTAAGATTGACTTCCGCGATAAAGGCTAGCAAGGCTTCTTTTCCTTCTCCAGACGTGGCAGAAGTAACAAAATAAGGAGGCATTTTTTCCCATCTTTGTAACATTTCTTGCTCGTATCTTTTCATAAACACTTTCGATTCACTTTTGTTGAGTTTATCTTGTTTGGTAAAGACAATTGAAAAGGGAATACCATTTTCACCTAAAAATTGCATGAAATCAAGGTCAATTTCTTGCGGTTTATGCCGACAATCGACCAAGACAAAAACGTTGGTTAAGTTTTCGCGTGTTGTCATGTACTCTGCAATAAATCGTTGAAAACGATTCCGCATATTGTGCGTTACTTTTGCATAACCATAACCCGGTAAATCGACTAAGTACCACTCTTTGTTGATTAAAAAATGATTGATTAATTGTGTCTTACCAGGTTTTCCAGAAATTTTAGCCAACCCCTTATTATTCGTAAGCATATTAATCAACGAAGATTTGCCGACATTGGAACGACCGATAAAGGCATATTCTGGCCGATCTGGGGCAGGACATTTGGAAACGTCCATATTGCTTATTACAAATTCGGCATGTGAAATTTTCATGATATTAAGTGGCGGATCGACTCAATAAACAGACAAGTGTTAAATTTCGACCCTTCGTTTGTGCGTAAAATTTTTGATTAAAATAAGCCGTTTATTTCGGCATCAATCGCGTTAATGATGATTCCTAAATCATCTGCATTTTCATGAAAATTATTGCCATCCACATCAATCACAATTAATTTCCCCTTATCGTAAGTCGAGATCCAAGCATCGTAACGCTCATTTAACCGCTTCAACTAATCTAATCGAATGCTTTCTTCGTAATCGCGTCCTCGTTTTTGAATTTGGCTCACCAAGGTCGGAACACTTGCTTTTAAATAAATCAACACATCGGGTGCCGAAATAAATGATTCGAGCAAGTTAAAAAGCGAAAAAGAATTTTCAAAATCTCTGGTGGTCATCAACCCCATCGAATGTAGGTTGGGAGCAAAGATATAAGCATCCTCATAAATCGTTCGGTCTTGAATGACATATTCGGAATTTGTTTTAATTTCTTGAATTTGCGTAAAACGACTATTTAAATAATAAATCTGTAAGTTAAACGACCAACGTTGCATGTCGTCGTAGAAATCATTTAAATATGGATTTTGTTCAACATCTTCAAAATGCGTATCCCAACCATAATGCTTTGATAATAACTGTGTAAGAGTTGTTTTTCCTGATCCTATATTACCGGCGACTGCTATATGCATAACTTTGATTTTAATTCTAAGCGATAAAAGTAGAAATAATATTGGTTCTATCGGAATCGCAATTAATTCTTTTAAAAAAAAATAGTGATTGAATAATTGGATGTAGCTTTGCAGTGTCATGACAAATGAAAGACGTTCGTGGTTGCTCTTAATCTTACTTTCCCTAGTTTGGGGTAGTTCGTTTATTCTGATGCATAAAAGTATGATGCCTTTGGGTAAGGAAATGGTTTTAAGTCCATTTCAAGTAGGTGCGCTGCGAATTGTTATCGCAGGATTAGTCCTTTCGCCCTTTGCACTCAAACACATTCGACTCTTAAATTCCAAAATAGTGTGGTGGTTATTAATTGTTGGAGGATGTGGAAATTTAATTCCTGCCTTCTTATTTACAATCGCTGAAACAAAAATTGAACATTCGCTGGCTGGTATTCTAAATATGGGGACCTCATTTTTTGTGGTGATTATTGGAATTGTGATCTATAAAAATCGGCCAACATGGCTACAAGGCTTGGGGATTTTAATGGGAGCCTTTGGGCTTTATCAAATTCTTAAAAGCGAATTACATTTTGAAAATGAAGATTTAAATTATGCCCTTTTGGTTTTGCTCGCCACCTTTTGTTATGGAATTAGCTTGACAACTATAAAATTTAAGTTAGTGGGAGTTGAACCATTAATAGTTACCTCCCTTTCTTTTTTTATGATTTTTTTCCCCGCTTTGGGCGTTGCATTATACACAAATGCATTCGAACCCATCTTTACGCACCCCGATGGACTTAAATCCTTAGGCTATTTGTCGATTTTGAGTGTGGTTGGAACTGCCTTAGCGGTTTTTGTTTTTACCCGTTTGATAGCTGTTTCAAGTCATATTTTTGCTTCGGGTGTGACGTATTTAATTCCTGTGGTGGCTGTATTTATAGGGCAATTGTCAGGACAATCATTTAAGGTTTATAATTTAATTTGGGTGGCAATTATTATTGCTGGAGTTTATTTGATGAATAAAAAAACACCGATAAAAATAAATAAATCAGAATAAACGGTTGGATTTAAAATTTAATAACTACTTTTGTCGTCCGAATTAAGTTAAATAAATAGAAAATTTGTTATGTACGCAATTGTAGAAATAGCAGGCCAACAATTTAAAGTTGAAAAAGACCAGCAGATTTTCGTTCATAGACTAGGAGAAGAAGAGGGTGCTAAAGTAGAATTTGGCACAGTTCTTTTAATAGAAAATGACGGAAAGATTAATGTAGGCGCCCCAGCTATCGAAGGAGCTAATGTATCAGCTTCAGTGGTTAGACACCTCAAAGGAGACAAAGTGATTGTCTTCAAAAAGAAAAGAAGAAAAGGTTTCAAAAAGAAAAACGGTCACAGACAGTATCTTACTGAAATTAAAATCGAAAACATTAAAGGGTAAATAAAACCAAAGTTCTGCTCGCAGGACGATAATATTTAGAAATTATGGCACATAAGAAAGGAGCCGGATCATCGAAAAACGGTAGAGAATCACAATCTAAACGTCTTGGTGTTAAGATTTTTGGTGGACAAGCTGCAATTGCAGGTAACATCTTAATCAGACAAAGAGGAACAAAACATCACCCAGGTAATAATGTAGGAATTGGAAAAGATCATACATTATATGCTTTAACTGATGGTCTTGTTCAGTTTACAAGAAAAGCAAATAACCGATCTTTTGTATCGATTATTCCTTTTGAAGAAAATGTTGTCCTTGAAGAAAAGGCACCAGAAAAAAAAGCAGCAACTAAAACAACCAAAGGAGACGATTTAGCTAAAATCGAAGGAATTGGACCAAAATTATCAACTGTTTTAGGTGAAGCTGGAATTTCAACATTTGCTCAGTTAGCTGCAGCATCGGTTGAAGATGTTCAAAAAATACTGGACGAAGCAGAAGGAAACTACGCTAGATTTAATCCTGAAACTTGGCCTGCTCAAGCACAATTAGCTGCTGACGGGAAATGGGATGAATTAAAAGCTTGGCAAGACGAATTGGACGGCGGAAAAACAAAATAAGATTCCCCAACAAATTATTCGAAACTCCTTTTGGCTTTTGCTGAAAGGAGTTTTTTTTTAGTCTAACCAAGAAATCACAAATGCATTTTTTAATTTTACAATAAAACTACACCAATGTTGGAAATAGCTCGAATTAGAGAGAACAAAACGGAAATAATCGAACGATTAAAAGTTCGAAATTTGGATGTGAACGAAAAGGTTGAAACAATCTTGCGAATTGATGAAGAATGGAGAAGCGCCAAACAAACGCTCGAGAATGTTTTAGCTGAATCAAATGGTAATGCCAAAATTATCGCTCAACTTATGCGCGAAGGGAAGTTGGACGAGGCAAATGCGGCAAAAGCAAGAGGAATCCAACTAAAAGAAGAAGAAAAATCATTGGTTGAAAATGTAAATCTAAAAGCAAACGAATTACAAGACTTGTTGTATGAATTGCCCAATGTTCCAAATAACCTTGTTCCAAAAGGAAAATTGGATACCGATAACGAAGTGGTTTCTCAAGCAGGAACAATTCCTACTGTTCAACCATTTTGGCAACCACATTGGGAGTTGGCTAAAAAGTATGACATCATTGATTTTGAACTTGGGGTTAAAGTAACAGGCGCAGGGTTTCCATTTTATAAAGGTAAAGGGGCACGAATTCAAAGAGCACTTATCAATTTCTTTTTGGATGAGGCACGCGATGCGGGTTATACAGAAATTATTCCACCGTTTGTTGTAAATCAAGCGTCTGGATACGGTACGGGTCAATTGCCTGATAAAGTGGGACAAATGTATCACGATGCGCAAGATGATTTGTATTTAATTCCAACCGCTGAAGTTCCTTTAACCAATATCTACCGAGATGTTTTATTAAAAGAAAGTGATTTTCCAATCAAGTTAACAGGTTATACGCCATGCTTCCGTCGCGAAGCTGGATCTTATGGTAGTGATGTGCGAGGATTAAACCGTTTGCATCAATTTGACAAAGTAGAAATCGTTCGAATTGAACACCCAGATCAATCATACGCAGTGCTGGATCAAATGGTCGCTTATGTACAAGGATTATTAACCAAATTAGAACTACCTTACCGAACATTAAGA
>JADZFJ010000250.1 GCA_020849935.1 Crocinitomix sp.
TCACGAATGATCGATTTTGAGATCGATTTAGATAAGGTTGAATTATTGAGACAGGAAATCTTATTGAAAGTTCAAAAATATCCTGATTTAACGGTTTATAATGAAATGTTCATTTGGTATTATTTGCAAAAAAAGGAATTCACTGGGGCAGTCCTTCAAGCAAAATCCCTCGATAAAAAAAATAATGAACAAGGAAAACGTCTCTTGGAAATTGGCAATATTTGTAAAGCAAATTTGGCGTATAAAGATGCTGCAAAAGCCTATCAATATGTGGTGGATTTAGGAAATAAATCCCCCTATTATTTTAATGCAATGCAAGCAAAATTGGAAGTTGAATTTGAAGAATTAACCCTTCGAAAATCTTACACAAAAGAAGAGCTGGTAGTGGTTGCAGGCGGATTTGAAAGAGCATTGGTTGAAATGGGAGGTGGAAAACGGTGTATGGGGGTTATGGTGAAATTGGCGGAGATTTATGCTTTTTATTTGGATGAGCCAGAAAAGGGTATTTCACTTACCAATCAACTATTGCAATTTCCATTAAGTCCAATGGAAATGGCAGAAACTAAAATTTTGAAAGGAGATATTTTAGTCGTCAACAATGAAATTTGGGATGCCTCTTTATTGTATATGCAGGTTGAAAAAGAATTTAGTGAAGATATAATCGGCCATGAAGCGAAATTTAAAAATGCCAAAGTATTTTATTACGATGGTGAATTTGATTATGCTAAAGCGCAATTGGATGTGCTGAAAGCATCTACCAGTAAATTAATTGCAAATGATGCCATGCAGTTGTCTTTACTTCTTCAAGATAATTTGGGAATTGACACGGCACTCGCACCGGTTCAATTGTACGCCAATGCCGATTTATTGCTTACACAACATAAATATCAAGAAGCCATTGTTTTGTTGGATAGTTTGGAAAAACGTTATCCTTTTCACAGCATGATTGATGAAGTATTGTTTAAAAAGGGGCAAACCTACGAAGGACTTCAAAATTGGGAAAAGGCGATTGAAAATTACACCTTGGTTGCCGAATCATACAGCCATGATATTTTAGGCGATGATGCCACTTTTAAATTGGCACAATTGTACGAATATCGTTTGTCTGATCCGCAAAAGGCGGCCGAATATTATAAAAAAATTTTGTTTGATTTTGGAGGTAGTTTGTACACTGCCGAAGCACGTGAAAAATACCGTGCAATCATTGCTGTCTACAATTAATACGACAAATAAATTTATGCAGGTTATTTACAATGTTACCGTTTCAGTCGATTATGATGTGGCTGAACACTGGCTTGAATGGATGAAAGAAGAGCATATTCCAGAAGTAATGGAAACAGGTCATTTTATCGAGTCAAAAATATCAAAAGTGATCGGACACGAAGATGGAGGGCTAACGTATGCAATTCAATACCTCTGCCAAAACATGGAAGTGTACGAGGCTTATCAAGCCAATTTCGCACCGACATTGCAAGCAAAACACACCGAAAAATTTGGTTCGCAAACAGTTGCTTTCCGAACATTATTACACGTTCACAAGAGCTTTTAAACAATGATTGTAAAACCAAAAAAACACCTAGGTCAACATTTTTTGAATGATAAAACCGTGTCGCAACGTCTAGCCTTGGCACTCGAAGATTCTGGATTTTCATTCGACAAAGTATTAGAAGTTGGTCCAGGAATGGGAGCTCTAACGGATTTTCTGTTAAAATCAACGAATTTTCAAACCCACGTCATTGAAATTGACCGCGAATCTGTTCAATATCTAAAAGAAAATTACCCTCAACTGGAAGGGAGAATTTACGAAAAAGATTTTTTAAACGTTGATTTAAAAACAATAGTAGGCGATCAACCAATTGCGATTGCGGGAAATTTTCCTTACAATATTTCCACTGAAATCCTATTTACGGTGCTTGATTACAAGGATCAAATTCCTGTCGTGGTGGGTATGTTTCAAAAAGAGGTTGCTGAACGAATTGCGGAGCCGCCGGGATCAAAAAAGTACGGAATCACCAGTGTTTTACTTCAAGCTTTTTATGACATTGAGTATTTATTCACGGTTTTACCCGAAGTTTTTACCCCTCCACCAAAAGTGGATTCAGGAGTAATTCGCTTGAAAAGAAACGCGACGAAAAAATTAGATTGCAACGAAGCACATTTTAAAAAGGTGGTTAAAATGGCCTTTAATCAACGGAGAAAAACCTTAAGAAATTCCCTCAAAGCGATGATCAATGAAAATAATTTTCCATTTCACGAACACGAAGAACTCTTTTCTAAACGTCCGGAGCGTTTGTCAGTGGAAGATTTTGTACATCTCACCCAACTATTTGAAGCCCATTCCGTAATAAAGTAATATTAGATATTTTTTTTATCTTTGTTGATTGTGATATAAATTGAGGACAACGTGTTACGACTGAGAAACTATATTATCGTGCTATTATTTGTTTTGACAGGCTTTCAAAGCTATGGTCAAGGATGGAAATTTGTGCGTCATGAGGTTCATTTTGGCGTAGGTGCATCTAATTTTTTAGGTGATTTGGGTGGTGCGAGAGGAATCGGAACACACGGCATAAAAGATTTAAAATTGCGAATGACCCGTCCAACAATTACTGCGGGTTATAAATGTATGTTAAGTCCTTATTTTTCTGTCAAAGGAAGTTTGCTTTGGGGACTTTTACATGGAGACGATGCCGTTACCAAAAATCTTGTGCGAAACAACCGGAATCTTAGCTTTCGATCAAATATTGGGGAATTCTCTACCTATGTTGAGTTCTTCCCTTATTCAGACAAAGTTTACCCACGTTATAAATTAAAAGGAATTAATGGGAATAAAGCATTTTCAGTCACTCCCTATTTTGTGGTTGGTGTTGCAATGACTCTTTTTAATCCAAAAGCAAACCTAAATGGCGATTGGATTGCGCTTCAACCGTTGGGCACAGAAGGGCAGGGACTAGGCGGTCGCCCCGATAAATACAAACGATTTACCTTGGCATTTCCAGTTGGTATTGGTGGAAAATACAGGATCGATAAACAATTAGCCATTAGCTTTGAATTGAGTTTAAGATATACCTTGTCCGATTATATCGATGATGTTAGCACCTCCTATTATTTAAAAGATGAGATTGCCGCAAATTATGGTGATGTTGCGGGGCAGCTTTCTGATCGATCGTTAGATCCGAATTTGAATGGGGTTATTCAATATGCGGATGGAAGAAATAATTATTTACAACGTGGAAATCCAAGGTATAACGATGCGTATATGTTTGGTATTTTTTCTATCCATTACCGATTTATAAAAGGACAAACATTTATTCCTAAGTTTTAGTTGGATGCGTCTTTTACTAACCATTATTATCACAATATCACTTGGTGCCCATGCGTCTGCGCAAGGATTTAAAACGGCGGCTGAAGTGGGGCTGTTTGGTGGTGGAGGTTATTATATTGGCGATATCAATCCCACAAAACATTTTATCTACAGTAAACCTGCTTATGGCTTAATTTTTAGATACAATCTTTCTACTCGTTACAATTTGCGTTTTAACGCTACCTATGGGAATGTTTACGCCAATGACGCTTCGAGTGATGATGCATTTCAAGTCAATAGAAACTTGAGTTTTAAGTCAAAAATTTTAGAATTGGGATTTGGGGTTGAATTAGATTTATTGAAATATCGAATTACTGATATGAAATATCCTTTTACGCCTTATTTTTTCTATCAATTTGCTTATACGCGCATCAATCCAAAAACAGATTATAATGGAAATGAAGTCGCTTTGCAACCACTTTCAACCGAAGGACAGGGCAGTGGCATTGCAGGAACAAAAAGAAATCGATACTCCTTAAATCAATTTACAGTTCCAATGGGGATTGGAATTAAATTTAATCTCCGAAAAAGAGTTGCCGTTTCAATTGAATATGGAATTCGTAAAACATTCACGGATTATTTGGACGATGTCTCTGGAAATTATTTAGACAATGATGTTTTAACAGGATTTAGAGGTCCATTAGCAGCAGAACTTGCCGATCGAAGTACGGATGGTGCAACGGCTGGATTTAATCGAGGGAATCCAACAAATAAAGATTGGTATTCATTTTACGGAATAATGCTCACGTTTAAACCCTTCAAGCCAGATATCTGCGATATGAGAGGGTGGAGATAGACAGCCTTCAAACTTTAATTTGCGTTTATGATGAATGAGGTAGTTATTAAATCTAATAAGAAAAGAATTATTGTAATCCTTTTCGGAATGATTTTTTTTCTTTTGGTTGGTCTGTTAGGCTTGATTTATTTAGTACCTTGGCTCTTATCTAATTATGTTGGTTATTTGCCCTACTTGGCAGTTGCTCTGGTTGTTTTGGTTCCGTTAGTTGCTGGAATTGGTGTAATCGTTGGCACGATTCGTTTGTTTAGTACAAAATATGTGCTTATCATCAATCAAGAAGGAATTATCAATAAAGCAGATTTTTCTAAAGTTGGTTTAATTCCTTGGTCCAATATTGATCGGATTGTCTTGGAAAAGGGACGTTTTAACAAAGTATTACGGATCTTTTTAAAAGATACAAATCAATATTTAAATAATCTTCCTCCCTTCAGCCGAAGAGGTGCAGAAATGATTCAGTCGAGATACGGGACGCCATGCTCAATTGATATTACTGCCTTGTCTGGAACAAGTGAAGAAGTTTACGCAAAAGTTCAAGAATATTTGAATCATTTTCAAAATCAAGAAGGCGTTTAAAGCATTAAAGATTATAGCTAATATATTAGTTATTTTGATATAAATTCCGTACATTTGGCTAATATATTAGCTATATGGCAAGATTTGGTTTAGAGAAAAATCCATCGGATATTTTAGAGGAATTAGCAAAAAAACACAAAACTTTGCGGAAGCAATTGGGTTTGTCGCAAGTGGAATTGGCGCGAAGATCAGGAGTTTCGTTGGGCAGCATTAAAAGGTTTGAATTAATAGGTCAGATTTCTCTTGAATCGCTGCTGAAATTGGCTCAAATTCTAAACAGGCTCCAAGATTTTGATCAACTTTTAACTCCAAACAATCAATTAGCGGAGATAGAAAAATTGTTCAGCGATAGAACAAGATCAGGGAATGCGCAA
>JADZFJ010000251.1 GCA_020849935.1 Crocinitomix sp.
AAAAGTCGTTCCGGGATCTGCTACACCAGGATAACCTGATTCGGACATAATTCCAACATCAATTCCTTTTTGTAAATGCTGAATCACTTCGTCTTGAAAGGAATAGTCATCGTGTTTATTCAATTCATAAAATTGACTATCATCGATTGGAAAGGTTGGATTCATTTTCCGTAAAAACTGTCGACTTGTTTTGATTTTTTCCACCAAAAAATGCCTCAATTCATTGACAATTGTTTGATTGAAATTGGGGAGCACCCGCTCAAAATTATCTTCACTAATCGGAATTGGAATAATATATAATTTACCCTTGGCCATCCAGTCGATTTAGAAATTTGTCAATGGCCTTGTCCAATAAATCAATCACCACTTGAAATCCATGATCTCCCCCATAATAAGGATCGGGAACTTGTGAGTTGGAAGTTGGATCAATTTCATTCAAAATCAATTTTACTTTTTGACGATCTTCATCGTTTTCGGCAAGTGATAAGATATTGCGCTCGTTGGATTGATCCATGGCAAATATCAAGTCGAAATTTTGAAAATCTTCCTTGACAAAAAGCCTTGAACGTAAATCTGTAATGTCAATTCCATTTTTTCGAGCGGTGATCATCATTCGCAGGTCGGGTGGATTTCCAGCATGAAAACTACTCGTACCCGCCGAATCCACTTCGATTGCGAGGCCTCGTTCAGCAGCTTTATGTCGGAGAATTCCCTCTGCAATGGGTGATCGACAAATATTCCCTAAACAAACCATTAACACTTTCATGCCATTCGTAAAATTAAAATGCCTCAACGAATTGAGGCATTTTTTATTAATTCACATTTAATTTTTTCTCGAGATCTTCTAAATAACCTCTAAATTGTTTGTCCGTTTCGGCCAGATTGTTCACCGTTCTGCATGCATGCAAAACCGTTGCGTGATCTTTTCCTCCACATTGCGCTCCAATGCTTGCCAACGACCATTTGGTCATCTTTTTAGCAAAATACATCGCAATTTGACGGGCTTGTACCACTTCTCGTTTACGTGTTTTAGATTTTAACAACTCAATTGGTAAGTTAAAATAGTCACAAACAATTTTGTGGATATAATCCATAGATACTTCGCGTGCCGTGTTTTTGACAAATTTGTCAATCATCTTTTTCGCCAAGTCGATGGTAATTGATTTTTTATTCAATGATCCTTGTGCGATGAGAGAAGTCAATGCTCCTTCCATTTCACGGATATTTGTATTAATGCTGTATGCAAGATATTCTAAAACATCTGGCGGTAAGTCAACTCCGTTTCCGTAGATTTTTTTCTCTAAAATCGCAATTCTAGTTTCCAAACCTGGTGGTTGAACATCGGCAGATAATCCCCATTTAAAACGAGACAATAAACGTTGTTCAATACCTTTCATCTCCACTGGCGCTTTATCAGCAGTTAACACCAATTGTTTACCTGATTGATGTAAGTGGTTAAAAATGTGGAAAAAAGCGTCTTGCGTTTTTTCTTTACCTGCAAAAAACTGAACATCATCAATAATCAACACATCCATCAATTTATAAAAATTGATAAAATCGTTGGTGGTGTTATTTTTAATCGAATCAATAAATTGACGCGTGAAAGTTTCAGCTTGTGTGTAAAGTACAGTTTTGTTAGGAAACTGATTTTTTATTCCAATTCCAATGGCGTGGGCCAAGTGAGTTTTTCCTAAACCAACTCCACCGTATATTAACAAAGGATTAAATGCAGTTCCGCCAGGTTTATTTGAAACGGCAAAAGCAGCAGAGCGCGCAAGACGATTACAATCTCCTTCAACAAAATTATCAAACGAATAGGTTGGATTCAAATTTGAATCAACATTGACCTTTTTAAGCCCCGGAATCACAAAAGGATTTCTGATTGGATTATCACCAATATTTAAAGGCATTGAAAGTGGCGTATTCGACAAATTCTTTTTACTCGATGTAGGCAATTTTACGGTGTAGGGCGTTTTTTTGTCCACACTTTTATCCATGATAATGGAATACTCAAGCTTTGCGTCCGCACCAATTTCTTTTTTAATTACTTTTTTAAGTAGATCGATGTAATGTTCTTCAAGCCACTCATAAAAAAAGTGAGAAGGCACCTGAAGTGTCAACACTTTTGCCTTAAACCGGATAGGGACAATCGGTTCAAACCACGTCTTGAAACTTTGCAAACTAATGTTATCTTTGATAACTTTCAGGCAATCTTCCCAAATTGATTCATGATTTTTTATATTCTTCATTCAAGCAGGGGGTATATAATATTTCAACAATTCTAATTTTCCTAACAAGCTTTCAAACTTGTCAACAAATATTCACATAAAAAAGTTATAAAAAAAATCATTTTGATGTTGTTTTTTCTTTTTTTTTACTTGTTAAAATTAATTCATTTTTTACTCCAGATTTTGTGTTTTATTCAGAAATTAGAATTAATTTACCCGAGATCAAAAACCACACGAAACAAAGATATAAATAATGTTCACACATGAAACGACAAGTCGCGTCAGATATGGCGAGACAGACCAAATGGGCTATGTTTATTATGGATTTTATGCCCAATATTTTGAAATCGGTAGAGTCGAAATGCTTCGTGCTTTGGGAGTTAGTTATAAATCACTCGAAGCGCAAGGAATTATGCTTCCAGTGGTCGATTTTAGCGTAAAATATTTGAAACCTGCGTTGTACGATGACCTCTTAACAATTCGAACAATTATTAAAGAAATTCCGTCTGTTAAGATTATATTTGAATACGAAATTTATAACGAATCCAATCATTTATTAACAACTGCAAAAACAACTTTGGTATTTGTTAAAAAAGATACGATGAAACCAACTTTTGCACCTACCGAATTAATCGAGTCGTTAAAAATTAAAATCGACTAATTCTTATTATTGTTCAACACATTGATACTGATAATTGTCCAATTCCGTTTTTGAGGCTTCTAACTCGTAGTAAGTTTTAATGGTAAAAGGACTGTCTTTTCCTTTGTATTCTTCTCTTTTCAAACATTCGCTCGAATAAGCTTCTCCATCCTCATCTAATAATACTAGATTTTCCTTTTCCGTTTTTAACTCTTCCTCACCATCAGGAGTCGTAATAATCACAGTTTCAGTGTACGAGTAGGTACATTTCATCCAGCGTTCACAACTCGTGTTCATAACTAATCCTACTAGAAGTGCAAAGACAAATAAACGTGACATAACTTTGTAATTTTGAACAAAGATATAAAACTAATGAATAGAAAAATTATTGTGACGAATGACAATTCTAAATCTTTGTTTGTTCCTTCACTTAATGAAACCTATCATTCAACCAACGGGGCTTTGCAAGAGGCGCGTCATATTTTTGTAAACTATGGTTTGGCTTATTTTGACGCTCAAAAATCAATTTCAGTTTTTGAAATGGGCTTTGGAACTGGTTTAAATGCGCTTGTCACACTTGAATTTTCGAAAGAAAAAACGAAAGTAATCAACTATCATTGTATTGAAAAATATCCATTGCCGTTCGATTTAATTGAGGAATTAGACCATCCCACAACAGCGCAGCTAACTGAATTTTCTGAAGATTATTACCATCTACATCAATCCGCTTGGAACGAATTGATAGAAATTAATCCGAACTTTCACTTTTCGAAACAAAACGTTGATTTAGTTGATTTTAAAAGTGATATTAATGAGGTAGATCTTGTGTTTTTTGATGCCTTTGCTCCCCAAATTCAACCTGAATTGTGGACCAAAGAAAGTTTAAAAAAAATGTATGATCTTTTACGGGTTGGAGGCATTTTGGTCACTTATTGTGCTCAAGGCGAATTTAAAAGAGTCTTAAAATCACTCGGTTTTTTAGTAGAAGGATTGCCCGGCCCAATTGGAAAAAGAGAAATTACAAGAGCTGTAAAGGTTTAAAATGGAAAAACTAATTATTTTTATAAAAAATCACCTTCAAAATATTAATTGAAGATTTGATCGACTTAAAAGTATTGAAAATGAACAAAGAGGAAATTAAAAC
>JADZFJ010000252.1 GCA_020849935.1 Crocinitomix sp.
AATTAACAATAAAGAACTTTCGTTTGAAGAATATTTGAGTATTATTCCAACAATTGAAATTCCTATAATTTTGAATTGTGAGTATGAATTACGAGGCTCTGACTTAAATTTTGACCAAAAAGAAATAGACAAATTCGGATTAGAAAATTCTAATATCTACGGAAAAATTGCAGTTACGAAGGATTTTGCAGCAATTATTTATTTGTACCCAGCTGATATTGTCCTCCCGATTATCCAAACGACGGATAGGAATGGGAATAAAATTTCGGAGTTACAATTGTATGATAAATGGTGTGGTGAAGACGAGTTTTCATGGGGCACTTCTTGGGCTGATATTTCGAAGGATGTGATAATTACATTAAGTGACTCTGCTATTGTTTATAAACGTAATGATGTTGGAGAAATAATTGAAGCATCAAAAACAACTGAAGTGCGACACAGAAAATATAAGATAGATAACAATGGAAGAATTAACGATATGTCTTTTTAAAAAGCCTCACCTCCCCCCAAATATAGCACTTCCAATCCTCACCATCGTACTACCTTCTTCAATCGCAATGGCATAATCGCCGCTCATGCCCATTGAGATTTCTTTGAAAGATGCGACGTTTTCAAAATGGGTTGATTTAAGTTGATCAAAATAAGAAGCCAAGGTTTTAAATTCGGTGCGAATTTGATCTGTATCGTCAGTAAAAGTAGCCATTCCCATAATGCCAACTAGGCGAATGTTTTTAAGCGCTGCGAATTCGTCTGAACCAAGCATTTCCAGCGCTTCTTCTAAATCAAAGCCGAATTTGGTTTCTTCTTGGGCAATGAAGAATTGTAGCAGACAATCGATCGTTCGATTGTTTTTTAGGGCTTGTTTATTGATTTCGGCAAGGAGTTTAAACGAATCTACCCCGTGAATTAGATGGACAAAAGGTGCAATTGTTTTTACCTTTTTAGATTGAAGATGACCAATCATGTGCCAACAAATGTCTTTTGGTAAGGCGTTGTACTTTTCTTCTAATTCTTGTACACGATTTTCACCGAAGTGACGTTGTCCGGCAGCATAAGCTTCTTTCAGAAGCTCCAGCGGTTTCGTTTTCGAAACCGCCACCAGGGTCACCGACCCTGGAATGCTGCCTTTTATTAATTCGAGTTCTTTCGCAATCCTACTCATGGTTCTAATGGGAAAATAGTGAGTCCACTCCTTAATTTTGGTTCTATCCACGTCGATTTTGGTGGCATAATCAAGCCTGCATCGGCCACTTGTTTTAGTTGACTGATGGATACGGGAAACAATCCAAAGCCAAGTCGGTAGTTACCCGAATCTACGCGTTCTTTGATCCCATTCATCCCTAATTTTCCATCAACAAAGCCAATCCGATCATCGGTTTTTAAATCTGTCAACCCCAAAATAGGAGTGAGGATGTTTTTTGTTAAAATGTCTGTATCTAACCGCTCAACCGGATGTGAACGATCAAAAGTTCCTTCTTTTGCGGTTAATTTATACCATTGTCCATCTAAATACATGCTAATTTCATGTAAACCAAAGGGAACGGCATCTTCATTTCGAATTTTGGTCACTAAAAACGAAGCTGCTAACTGGTCTAAAAATGTTTCGTTGTCCAATCCATTTAAATCTTTCACCAAACGGTTGTAATCCCAAATTTTTAATTTGTCTTCGGAGATAAAACAGGCCAAAAATTTATCTTGAAATGGACTGGTTATAGCAGGTAAACTTTCGCAATATTTCGCTGAAGAAGCACAACGATGGTGTCCATCTGCAATATAAATGGTGTCGATTTCTGAAAAATACTGTTGAATTTGACGCACTTTTTCTTGGTCGCTGATCACCCAAATCTCATGTTTCCCTTTGTCCCACGAACTAAATTCATACTCAGGTCGCTCTGGAAAAACAGTTGCAAATAACCGATTTAATGCTTCGTGTTTTCGATGAAAAAGTAAAACAGGTTCCACATTAAACTCTACAATTTTGATAAAATGCGAAAACATTTCCTCGCGCTCTGTCAACGTTTCTTCATGCTTTTTAATCGATCCTGCGGTATATTCTGCCACCGAAGCCCCGCCAATTATTCCTACAAATTCATGGCCATCAATTGTTTGACGGTAGAGATAGAAACTATTGGTGTCTTCACGTAAAAAAATTCCCTCGCGAATAAATTCATCAAATTTGTTTCTTACTTTTTGATAACGCTCTGGTGTGTTGGGCTTTGTCTTATCATCAGTATGAAATTCAGGATTGATGACGTGCAGAAAGGTGTACGGATTATGTTCTAATTTTGCTTTTAAAACCTCCTTGTTATAAGCATAAAACGGTCGAGTTGCAACTAAGTAGGCCTTGTCACGGGTTGGTCTAATTGCTCGAAATGGCGTAATAACTGTCAATGCGCTTAATTTTGTTTTCTTGCACGAATGTAAGAAGTAGATTTAGATTATGTCCTTGCCTCGGTAAATTATTTAGCTAAATCGACGAATCGAATGAAATACATGCGTGTATCTTTCTAAATCTTCGCGATAGATTCCTTTTTGGTCAAATGGGTCAATTCGCACATAACCAGCGGCATGGATGATTTGATTTTTTTCTGCCAAAATTCCGACGTGGTGCACAATTCCTTTTGCGCTGATAAAAAAAGGAACATCGCCAACCTGTCTTTCTTCGAATGAAATTTCTTTTCCCTCAAATACTTGTTTAGAGGCATCTCTCGGGAGCTGTTTTCCATGTAATTTAAAGATATTTTGCGTAAATCCCGAACAATCAATTCCAAAAACCGATTTTCCGCCCCATAAATAAGGAGCGTTCAGGTATTCAAGTGCTGTGAGGATGAGATTATTGCTTTCAATTGTTGGAAGTTTCTCAAACGTATACGTGTCATTTCCTATGCGGATAGATTTCCCATCGAAATTGGGTAGGCGCGAACCCATCATCAACAATTGTTTTCCCAAAGGACCAGTGATCTCTAAAAAACGATCGTGTAAATAAACAGTTGGTGATTGGAGGTAATTAAGATGTTCATTGTCTTCTAAATACCTCAATTGTTTAAAATCCATCCAACCTTCGTATCCATCCGATTCAAAACGAATTTTAATCCAAGGTTGTCCTTGTTCTAAAACCTGAACAGCATCTCCAAACAAAAGCTGGGTGACAATTTCTGAACTATCAGATGGTTCAAGTCGTACGGGTGCGACCGAGACTTTACAAACTCCAAAATTTTTGATTGTTAGCATAGTTCAATTTTAAAGTCGAATGTGCAAATTACCTCCAATATAATCAGTTTGAATTGAAGGCATAAATTGGATGTCCAAGCGCTGTGTCGTTTTCTTGTTTTTAAAAGGATTCCAATCTTTAAATGGTTCAATGTGATAGACAAAATTTGTCACTAAAATCCCGATTCCAGCGCCTAAAAGCACATCAGGAACCCAATGTCGATTATTTAAAACCCGCAAAGCTCCTGTCGCAATGGAAAATAAATAGCCTGTACTTGCAAAAACGGGTGCTGTTTCTCTGAATTCGTTGTAAAATGTCTGACCGTGCACAAATGCTTGGGAGGTATGGCCCGATGGGTACGAATTAAATGATCCATTATTCGGACGCTGGATTTTTAATCCATACTTTAATCCCCATACAATTCCGGTGGAAATCACTTCGGAGAAAAACAAAAATTTTGTTTGATTCCAGGGGGTGTTTTTGGAAGGAATCCCTGCAAGATCTGCTCCATACATCATGGCTAGAGGGGCGTATAATAACCAATCATCCACATGGGTACGAAAGGTATCTGCCACCATCGAACGTGCTAATTTTTGTAATTCATATTTTGATGAATCGAGCATCAAGTCGATACTAATGACAGCAAGTCCAACTGGAACCCACGCTTTTGAAAAGAAATTTGGTTTTTTCACTTCTTTTGGCAATGGATCAAAAGGATAATAAACTGGATCAACTTGCACAGTTGTGTCGATTTGTCCAAAAACAACAGAACCGAAAAGCAAAAAGAGGATCGTTAATTTTTTCATGGAGTTGCCCATTTATTTTTTAAAGATAGAAATTTTGATTCAATGTAGCGATAACTTAAGGAGGAGAGAACAAACGTACCGCCAACGCTTAAAATCCCCAGAATTAAAATTGCACCAATTGGCCCATAACTATCTAAATCAATGTATTTTACAAGGAGATAAATCACCACTAAATGATACATATAAATTCCATAAGAAATTTTGCCCAAATAGTTGAAAATTTTAATCTTCCCTAGTTTAAAAAAAGAGTGTTGCCCTTTGATTTGATCGAGGATCACAAAACCAAAAAAGACAGAAATGACCGTTCGTTCAAAAATAATCGCTTGACCCGCAAAGAGTTTGTTTTTAGCCAG
>JADZFJ010000253.1 GCA_020849935.1 Crocinitomix sp.
ACATTACTTCTTAAACTATTACCACCGTGAACATTATGACGAAGGTATGAAAACCATGCCGATCGTTAATTCGCCTGTTAACATTACTAAAATTGAGGTCTGGGTCACCAACCGAATTAACCGGGTAGAAGATACTCGTAACATTATTGCGTTTACGGATTTAGGTGAAGGTCGACTGGCAAATCTTGAAGGTGGTCCAGTTATTCTTGGAGCAAATGATTATCCAAATAACGATGTAAATAATCTTTATTCGACTGTTGCAGGTAGCCCCGACGTGAGAAATTTCTCAAATGCCGTGACCTTTCTTTCAACTTTTTCTGGATCTCCTGGTCCATTCGAACAATCTGTTCATTATGAAAAGGTTGAAAATGCGAGACGTTTGAGCGACCAAGAATATACTTACAGTGCGCAATTGGGATTTGTCTCTTTAAAATCACCACTTAATCAAGATGAAGTTTTAGCAGTAGCATATCAATATACCTTGAATGGCAGAACCTTTCAAGTAGGAGAATTTTCTACGGATGTTCCCGTTGAGGCTGGGTCAAAAAGTGCACTTATCTTAAAATTACTTAAACCAACCATTATCAACCCACGGAATAAAACTTGGGATTTGATGATGAAAAACGTCTATTCAATTGGTGCTTATCAAGTAAGTGAAGGTGATTTTACCTTTGATGTTTGGTACAACAACCCACTCACCAGTGTAAATATCAATTACCTTCCTTATGATGGTGTGGATGATATTTTGTTAATGCAACAATTGGATTTAGACCGATTGAACTTAAATAAAGAGGTTTATTCCGATGGACGTTTTGATTTTATTGGAATCGAATACAGTGGCAATCGTGCGATTAATGGTGGTACGGTTGATCCAAAAACTGGAAGGGTCTATTTTACAACCATCGAACCATTTGGTCAAACTTTGCGTCAAAAATTAAATGCAAGTGGGTCGCTCGCGCCTATCCAAGTGAATGGAATCGTTTTTGACGAATTGTATGATTCTACTAAAACGGCTGCGCAACAGCTTCCTAGTAAAAATAGATTTTTGTTAAAGGGAAGTTATAAATCATCGGTCAGTTCCGAGATCTCTTTAAATACGCTGAATGTTCCAGAAGGAAGTGTCACCGTAACCGCTGGCGGTGCAAAATTAGTTGAAGGGGTGGATTATACCGTCGATTATAATTTGGGTCGTGTCAAGATTTTGAACCAAGGTATTTTAGAAGCTCAAACGCCGATTAAAGTTCAATTGGAGAGTAATTCCCTTTTTGGATTTCAATCCAAGTCGCTCGTTGGAGCGCATTTTAATTACGAAATAAACAAAGACTTTAATGTTGGTGCCACCGTAATGAATCTTACGGAAAAACCGCTAACACAAAAGGTAAATATCGGGGATGAACCAGTCAGTAATACAGTTTTAGGTACGGATATTAGTTTTAGACGTGAAGCACCGTTTTTAACAAAAATGGTCGATTTCTTGCCTGTAATCAGTACGAAAGAAAAATCTACCATTACGGCGTATGGCGAGTTCGCCTACTTAATTCCTGGAACGCAGCGCGCCATTAGTAAAGAAGGAATTTCATACATTGATGGGTTTGAAGGAAGTCAAAGTGCCATCGACATCAAACAGTTTCAAACCTGGAGATTGGCCTCAATTCCTCAAGGTCAACCGGATTTATTCCCTGAAAGTTCCATTAAAGTGGGAACACAAGCTGGATTTAATCGTTCTCATTTGGCTTGGTATCAAGTTGATGCATCTACTTTTTATCAAGATGCAGGGATCACTCCAGATCATATTCAAGGCAACGCAAATATTTTGGAAAACTCGCAAATGCGACAGTTGAAACAAAACGAACTTTTCCCTCAACAACAACCTCCACAAGGTACTCTCAATAATATTCCTGTCTTGGATTTAGCTTATTATCCGAAAGAAAGAGGTCCTTATAATTATGATACAACGACATCAAAGATCGAAACGGACGGTACATTTAACAACCCAGAAGATCGTTGGGCTGGAATTATGCGTGCATTGACTACCACAAATTTTGAAACAGCAAATATTCAGTTTATTCAGTTTTGGATGCTTGACCCATTCAACAATGATGCAACCGATTCTTTGACCAAAAACATGTCAGGTGGTGATTTGTATTTTAACCTCGGGAATATTTCAGAAGACATTTTACCTGATTCACGAAAAAGTTTTGAAAATGGTCTCCCAACTGGTGCGGTCTACGATCCATTAGTTTATGATACAACGTCTTGGTCAGTAATTTCAAATCAGCAAGTGATTGTGAATGCATTCGACAATAATACTGCATCAAGAGAATTTCAAGATGTTGGGTTGGACGGCTTGGGTAACAATGACGAAAAATCTGTTTTTACCTCGTTTATGAATTGGGTGAATTCAAGTTCGATGACAGCAACGGCAAAAGCGCAACTAAATGCCGATCCATCTTCTGACAATTTCACCTATTACCGAGATGATCGAGCTGATCAGCAAGAATATGATATTTTACGCCGGTATAAATATTTTAACGGGATGGAAGGAAATTCTGCCACCCCAGAACAATCTGCCTTAATTAACGCCGAAGGATATCCAACCAGAGGAACGCAAAATCCGGATATTGAAGATTTAAATGTGGACAACAACTTAAGCGAATCTGAAAGTTATTTCCAATACCGCGTGAGTTTGCGACCAAATGACATGAAAGTTGGGGAAAACTTTATCACCAACGAATTTGAAGTAAAAGTAAATGAGGACGGAAAAACGGAAAAATGGTACCAATTCAAAATTCCGATCGAAAGTCCAGAAGCGGTAATCAATGGAATTTCTGATTTCAGATCAATTCGTTTTATGCGAATGTTCATGAATAATTTTGATCACGAAGTGGTATTGCGATTTGCGCGATTAGAATTAGTCAGAGGAGAATGGAGAAAATACCTCTATAACTTAAACGAACCGGGTGAAATTGTCCAAGATGATCCAAATTCGACTGAGTTTAATTTGGCTGCTGTCAACCTTGAAGAGAACGAGGGTAAAGAACCAGTTGGATACTTATTGCCTCCAGGAATTTTGCGTGAGCAAGACAATGGATCTATCAATTTAAGACAATTAAACGAACAATCTCTTTCCATGGAAGTGTGTGGATTGAAGGATGGTGAAGCAAGGGCATCCTATAAAAATGTTCAATTTGACGTCAGGTCCTACAAGAAAATCAAAATGTTTGTCCACGGTGAACAGCAACAGCGGGATGGCTGGGTCGAACCTGATCTGCAGAATGATCAGTTAACGGTTTTTATTCGTTTAGGAACTGATTTTGAGGACAATTATTATGAATTCGAGGTCCCACTGAAAGTGACCCCGTGGAAAACGACCGCGATTGTTGCGAACGAAGAAATTATTTGGCCACCTGCAAATGATATGATTATTGTCTTAGATTCACTGCTAAATCTAAAAATTAGAAGAGATAAGGCTGGATTACCGACGAATGTGGAGCAAGTAATGAATTTGCCAGCGGACGAGAATGGGGTGGTGAAACGAATTAAGGTCAAAGGGAATCCAAATATGCAAGGGTTAAAAACCATCATGATTGGTGTCAGAAACCCAAGTAAAGATTCAAATCACCCTTGGATGTACGCCGAAGATGGATTGGATAAATGTGCCGAAGTTTGGGTGAACGAGTTGCGCTTGACTGATTTTGATCAATCTGGTGGATGGGCATCTACTGCACGTGTGAACATGCAATTGGCCGATTTTGCAAGTGTAAATCTCGCCGGAAATTATTCTACTCCGAATTGGGGAAGTATTGAGAAAAAAGTGAGTGAACGTCAACGTGATACGCGAATGGGATTTGATGCCTCATCTAACCTCGAACTTGGACAATTTCTCGGCCGTAAAGTCAACCTCCAAATTCCTTTTTATATAGGTTATTCAACCACCGTTATCGAACCGGAGTTTGACTTACTTTCGCCAGATGTGCGTTTAAAGAATTATGACCTCGAAACTAGGAAAGAAAGGGCACAAATTTCTAGAAATGTCCTCACAAGGCGTTCCTATAACTTTACCAATGTCCGGCGGGAAAGGCCTTCCGGAAAAGAAGTTCGCCCTTGGGATCTTGAAAACTGGTCGGGAAGTTATTCGTATAATGAACTTTATAAGCGCGACATTAATACGGAGTATGACATCACAAAAACGTATCGCGGTGGACTGACGTATGTTTATTCGATTAAACCACTTTTAGTAGAACCTTTTAGCAAAATCGAATTTTTGAGTAAATCTCCTTGGTTTGGGTTGATTAAAGACTTTAATTTTAATATTGGTCCAAAATCGATGAGCTTTAATACGGATCTCAATCGAATGTATAATCAACGGCTTAATAGAGATGTCTTAACCTCAGATTTTGTCTTTCGTCCAACTTACTTGAAAAATTTTACATGGACTCGGAACTATGATTTAAAATACGATCTGTCAAAAAATATCAAGTTTTCATTTACCGCCACAAACCGGGCAATTATTCTTGAACCAGGTGGGATTATTGACAAAAAGGCGACGCAAGATTCTGATTTGAATGCATATAATAATTATCAACTCTACAAATCAAGTATTCGAAGTGCATTTGAACCGTTTGATGGAGATTCAATTCGCTTAGGTGGTTATACCCTCAATTACGGACACACGTATGATTTTTCATACAAGGTTCCTTTGGATAAATTTCCTTTGACAAATTGGCTCAGCGCAAATGTCACACTTAGAAGTAGTTATGATTGGCAACGGGCACCTCTTTCGTTACCTGAAATTGGTAACACGATTCAGAATTCAAGAAATTTCTCTATCAACGGTCAAGTTAATATGGTGACGTTATATAACAAAGTACCGTACTTGAAAAAAATCAACACGCAAGGAACAGGCGGTCGTGGAGGAAGACAAGATGTAGCCGACAATAAACAATCTGGTGATAGCGGTTCAGGTCAAAATAAACCGCAAGACGACAAGAAAAAACCAGAAGATGACAAGAAAGAGGGAGAAGAAGCAGAACACAAGGAAGATGAAGAGAAGAAAAAGAAACGTGAAGGTGTTCACCCAGTTTTAATGACCACAGGTCGTTTGGTGATGTCGTTCAGAAACCTATCTTTTACCTATACTGAAACAGATGGAATGTTATTGCCAGGTTTTGCAGGGGAAACAACTATTCTTGGAATGGACAATTTTGGAGCTCCGTCATTTGCATTTGCTTCAGGAAGACAAAATAGAGATTTATTAGGTCGTCCAACGGATGCTTGGGGTGGATATGATTCATTTGCTCCGTTTGCAGCCAACAATGGATGGTTAGTTGCCAATTCAGCGCTTAATATTCTGGCGACCAATGCACATTCGCAAACAATTAATGGTCGTGCAGCATTCGAACCGTTTAAAGATCTTAAAATTAACATCACAGTTGATCGGAAATTTACGGAGAATGAAAATAGCTATTATCGTTATAATGACACTTTAATCTCTCCAACTCAAGGTGATTGGGAATATCAAAACCGTGTAAATGGTGGATCGCTCAATTTCTCTACCATTACATGGAAAACTGCTTTCCAAAAAATTGATACTACCTACAGTGCAGCATTTGAAGATTTAAGAGCAGCAAGAAAAGGTGTATCTAAACAATTAGGAGAGGCAAATGGTTCGGTTTTAGGCGATGATGGTTATTACGATGGTTTTGGCGAAAATCAACAAGATGTCTTAATTGGATCTTTCTTGGAGGCTTATACAGGTCGTGGTTCTGAAAATAAATTCTTTGATGCGTTTAAAGCCATTCCATTGCCAAATTGGGATGTTCGCTACGATGGACTGTCGAAATTTGATTTCATGAAAGATTACGTACGTAATTTCTCGATTACGCATGCTTATCGATCAACAGTTTCGATTTCGAATTTCCAAACTAACTTGGGTGCCTTTGACTTCATGGGTAATCAAGTGCGAGATGTTTCGGACAATTTTATTGCTTCAAGACAAGTTCAAAGTATCACCATTTCTGAGCAATTTGCGCCTTTCTTAGGGGTGGATGCGACTTGGATTGTAGGAGAAAATGGTTTATTGACGAAATTTGAATACAAACGCGATCGAACACTTTCTTTAAATGTTAGTAACCTTCAAATTCTTGAAATGCAAGGGAAAGAGTGGGTGATTGGATCCGGTTATAAATTTTCTAAAGTGAAATTACCATTTAAAATTATGGGTAAAACACCAGAAAGTGATTTGACCTTACGTTTTGATTTGTCCATCAGAAATAACATTACCATTAACCGAAGTATTATCGAAAACAGCCAACAAATTACCTCTGGGCAAGATATGTATTCGATTAAGTCGAGAATTGATTACAATGTTGGTCCAAACTTGAATGTGGCGCTTTATTTTGATCGTGTGGTGAATAAACCGCAACTTTCTACGGCATTTGACACAGCGAATACTAGTGCAGGTGTGTCGTTGCGATTCAATTTAGCGCAATAATCAATTCTTTAGAGATGGGTGGAAATCCAATTGAGGTGCGTCCTGCTACCCTGGAAGATCTGCCAACGGTTCATCGGTTAATTGTCGAATTAGCGGTGTATGAAAATGCCCCTGACGAAGTCACAAATTCCCTCGAAAATTTAATCGAAGATGGGTTTGGACCTACGCCCGCTTATAGCTGCCTTGTGGCAACAAATCAAAACGAAGTGATTGGATTTGCCCTCTATTACATAAGTTATTCAACTTGGAAAGGTAAATGTGTGTATTTAGAAGATTTCCTAGTAACAGAAGCTTGGAGACGAAGAGGTGTTGGAAAAATCCTCTTTGAGGCCGTTCATCAACAGGCCATTTTAATGAATGCTAAACGGTTCGAATGGCAAGTGTTGGATTGGAATACTCCAGCCATTAATTTTTACAAAAAGTATCAAGTAGAAATGGATCGCTCGTGGATTGATTGCAAGCTAGTGCTCCCGTCGTAACAGAAAATCAGCCAAATTATATAAAGGTTGCTTTTTTTCGGTAGGCAGTGAGATGTGATTTAGTTTTTCAATGGCTAAATCATGATAATAATTCATTTTTTCAATGGCTTTATTTTCGATGTCCAATGCGCTGTAAAGCATTTTAACCCCCTCAATTTTTAGTTGTTGATCACTCTCAGAAAAAAGCTGTTGAAATTTTTCTTTTTGGAAGGCATCAGCATCTTCTAAAGCACGCAAAAGCAAATATGTTTTTTTATTGGCAAGGATATCTCCCCCAACTTGTTTTCCAAATTTATTAATGTCCGCATAGACATCAAGGATATCATCTTGAATTTGAAATGCAAGGCCTAAATTTATTCCAAAATCATATAAATCTTGTGCATCAGATTCGGATGCCCCGCCGATAATAGCCCCCATTTTTAAACTGCATCCCAATAAAACAGCCGTTTTAAACGCAATCATTTGGACGTATTGATCGATGGTTACATTGGTAGCGGTTTCGTAATCCATGTCCATTTGTTGCCCTTCACAAACCTCAATCGCCGTTTGATTGAAGACAGAAATTAATTTCCCCAATAATTCAGATGGATAATGATTCAGTTGCTTGTAAGCTTCAATTAAAAGGGTATCACCACTTAGAATGGCAATGTTTTCGCCCCATTTTGAATGCACCGTTTCTTTGCCTCTTCGCAAAGGTGCCGCATCCATTATGTCGTCGTGGATTAAGGTAAAATTGTGAAAAAGTTCGACGGCCAAGGAGGCGTGTTTTGCACGTCTATAATCGCCGCTAAATAGCTCTGAACCCATCAAGGTCAAAATTGGACGCATGCGTTTTCCTCCAATCGATAAAAAGTAGTTGATTGGTTCGTATAATTGTGCCGGCGAGGTAGGAAGTTTAAATTCCTCGATCGCCAAATCCATAAAATTTTGGTATGCAGTAAGTTGATTGGTCATTTTTTAAGCTGACTAATTTGAATCTGGGTCCGTTTTATCTCCGCTAGAAATCGATAAATCATCCAATTCAATGTCTTCTTCTTCATCGTACAATTGGAACAAAGGTTCAGCCAAGGCTTTGTTGCTGATCTTTTTTTCCATGTATAATAACAGACTTGGGAGAATTACCAAATTCGCCAACATCGCCACAAAAAGTGTCAAGGAAATTAAAACCCCTAAGGCCTTTGTTCCACCAAATTGTGAGAATGAAAAGGTGAGGAATCCAAAGAAAAGGACAATCGACGTGTAGATCATACTTCCACCTGTTTCGCGTAAGGCTACTAAAATGCATCGTTTTAAATCGTGCTCATGGAGTTTTAATTCTTGTCTGAATTTAGCCAAAAAGTGAATCGTATCATCGACAGAGATTCCAAATGCAATACTAAATACCAATAAGGTGGATGGTTTGATCGGAATTCCAGCAAATCCCATGACACCCGCCGTAACAAGCAAGGGAATAAAATTTGGAACCAAGGAAACCAATACCATTCGCCAAGATCGGAAAAGTAAGGCCATCAAAAGTCCGATTACTGTAATGGCGATCAAGAGAGATGAAAGCAAATTATTCACTAAATATAAGGTACCGTAGGATGCAACAATCGCCGTACCGGTAAAAATAACATTCCATTCGTTCAAACTTATTGCACTTGACAAACTATCATTAAAACCAGGTTTATCATGGTACGTATAGATCAATGCATCATCATTGAGGAATTTATCCGCGAGTTCTTCATTTCCATTCGAATAAATCGATGTAAGATCATTTAAGACACTTGGCGAATTTTGGTATAAGACATTCAAATTACCATCTTTTTCGGCGCCAGACTGGGTTGAGATGAGCGAATATAAACTATCGTTAAATCTTTTATCTGGATTAATAATATCGATAAAAGCAGGTCGGATGCTGTCTAAAAGGGATTTAATTTCATAAGACCCTAAATCGCGCATTTGAGCAGTGATTCGTGTAATTCTGCGAGTCGAATCTAAAAATCCATTGGTACCATCAGCACCGCCAACTGAATTTTCGACGTATTTACCGATCATCCTCAATTTTGCGTCAGATGGCAGCTCAAATTTCGTTGGATCTCCATTGCTGAAGGCCATATTGGCAAGTTTTATTGCATCAGCAATAGACAAGGATTTTGAAAATGAATTGTATGTGGCAAGATAGGCTTGTGCCGCCTCAATTTCTTCACATCGATTGTAAAATGAATTTTCTTTTTTGGTGTCTAATAAGACATCAAACGGAACAGAACCCCCACATTCTTCTTGTAAATAAACAACATCTCGTGTTATTTGATCGTCCGTCGGAAGGTCACCTGTGATATTACCAGTGGCTTTAATTTGAGAAATTCCAATGATTGAAACCACAACAATTGCAATACTACCAATTAACACCCATTTTCTTTTGTTCGTAGAGATCGTCTCAATTTTGACAACAGTGTATTTTAACCATTGTTTTTCCAAATGGTCCAAGTGTTTTGGTTTTGGGATTTTTGAATAACTCAAAATAATCGGTAAAATACAAATGGACAATAAAAAAACGGCCATGATATTCATCGAAGCAATGAGTCCAAATTCTGAAAGTCGCTCTGAATTGGTGAAAATAAACGTTGAGAAACCTAAGGAAGTTGTGAAGTTAGTGAGGAAAGTAGCGTTCCCAATCTTTTGAATCACTCGAGTTAAGGCTCTTGCTTTATTTCCGTGATCTTTAATTTCTTGATGAAATTTATTAATCAAGAAAATACAATTTGGAATACTAATTACAATAATCAACGGTGGAATTAACACCATCAAAACGGATAAATCGTAGTTGAGTGCGCCAATACTTCCAAGCGACCAAATTACACCAATAAAAACAACGGTATTGGCTATTAGTACAATTTTAATCGACCTAAAAAAGAAATACAATAATAAAGAGGTAACGCCAACTGAAAGGAAAATAAATAAGCCCAATTCGCCTTTCAATTTCTCCCCTACAGATACTCGAATATGTGGCATTCCCGACATGCGAATTGCGCCTAATCTGTCTTCGAATTTTTTTGCTTCAGCTTCAATTTCAAAAAGAATTTGTGCCTTTTTCATGTCTTGCATGATGGCCTCATTAATAAAAATCATCATCAATGAAGTTGAATGATCTTCATTATACAAAATCCCATTATAAACTGGATTTGACTCTATTTTTTTTCTGAGACTATCAACTTCAACCTGACTCGTTGGGCGAGATTTGACAATCGCATCAAAATAAAATTTTTCGTTGACAACATCTTTCTTTACCTCATAAAGCTTTGCCTCCGATAAAACAGAGTCCACTGCGTCAAATTCACTAATCTTTTCGCCTAAATCGTACCAAGCTTGAAACTTCTCTTTTTTGTAGAGATCTTTACTTTCAATCGCAAATATCAACAAGGATTCAGAACCCCCAAACGATTTTTTTAATAGTTCGTAATCTTGTTTGTTGGGAGAGTTTTTAGGCAACATGGTGCCATATTTGTTATCTAACTTAATATTCGTAAGTGCAAAATACCCCATTAATACTGTCAGTAAAAATATTAGTGACAGGATTAAGATCCTATTTCTTAAGATAAATTGAGCTAGTTTAACCCACATAAGCTAAAAACGATTTTAAAGCAACAAATGTAACGATTGGAAATTTATTAAATCTCATTTAATCGAAATTTATACTTAAACAACCGACTAAATGTAAAACGACCTCAAAATTAAGGGGGTGTTTCTAAGAAATTTTAGAAAGAAATGTAATTTTCAGGATTAATTTGTGTGCCTCGTTTCCAAAGTTCAAAATGCAAATGGGGTCCTGTCGTGTTTTCGCCTGAATTACCTACAATGGCAATTGGGTCACCCGCTTTCACTTTATCCCCTTGTTTTTTCAGAATGGAAGAACAATGTTTGTAAATCGATATTAAATCGCTCTTGTGTTGCACAACAATAATATTGCCTTCAGATTGGACCCAACCTGTCAAAATAACAGACCCATCTAAACAGGCTTTTATTGGAGCACCTTTTTCTGTCACCACATCAACACCAAAATGCCGTTTTGACTTGTCAAATGGGCGCGAAACCAATCCATTTACAGGGGCAAAAAAGAATTCCAAACTTTCGCTTGCTTGTTCTGGATTTTCATTTGAGGTGGACTCTACCTTGTTTCGCAAAATTGAATCTGCCGGATCAACTGAAAATTTTGGTTGATAATTTTCTAATGTGTTAGAAGATACTTGATACGAAGAACTGTCAAAATTCACCGAATCCATCAAGATCGTTTTTAAATTGTCCAAATACATTTGCCGCGAAGCTGTAATCTCAGCAAGTGAATCTAATTTTTTGGTGTTTTCGGCTAAGGTCGTTGCGTTCTCAAACCCATTCGAATCGCTGATAATTCGCTTTAAAGGAGTGAATTTTAACAATAAAAGCGCTCCAAAAAAAATCAATAAGGTGTACAAGCCTAGTACTGATACTAGGTTCATAGATGAAACTGAAAAACTCCACTTTTCTCGATAAGTTGCATCATCGATAAAGGTTAATTTATGTTTCTCTCGCGATCGACTAAAAAAGTCACTTATTTTTTTCTTCCAACTCACTATTTACCCACAAATGTAAAAGTATAATATGTTATTTCCACGTGGTTTGCCATCTAATTTTGATTTTAATCAATAATTCGTACACTTCCCTCATTTTTTCGAATATTCAGACAACTAAATAATATTCTAAACGTTTAATAAATTGGAATAATATTTGTACATTTGAGTAGGGGAAATTCGTTTTAATTTCGTCCTATAGTTGAAGTAAAACAAAACGTGACTTATAAAATTAAAATATCTTTGTTCTGTTGTTTAATGATAACAAGTTTATCATCATTCAATCAGCTCGTTACGTCTACAGCGCTTTCACCAACTTCGCTGGTAGAAGATATTTTAGTTGGCGGTGGGGTTGCCGTTTCTGGCGTTACTTACACTGGTCACCCGGACGCAATTGGTTCTTTTAACGGTGCCGCAACAAATATTGGCCTTGCTAGTGGAATTATTTTAACTACTGGAACGGTTAAAGATGAATTGAGTGGATTAGGTGGCGAACAACGTGGTCCTTTTGGTCCAAATGATACGGGTTCGGCTGGGAAAGCGAATGGAGAACCTGGCTATGGTCCTTTAACTGCGATTGCTGGGGTAGATACCGAAAATGCCGCCATTCTTGAATTTGATTTTGTCCCGCAAAGTGATACCGTTCGATTTAGATATGTTTTTGGTTCGGACGAATATCCCGAGTTTGTTGGGGAAGGATTTAACGATGTTTTTGCCTTTTTTATCAGTGGGCCTGGTTTTGGTGGAACATACAATATGGCGCAAATTCCTGGTGGTGGTGGAGAAGTTTCTATCGATAATATCAATAATGGCCCAAGCAATACAGGTCCTTGTCAAAATTGTTTTTACTATATTAAAAATGGAATCGGTACGGATGCTCCGTATGATTCAATCCCTTTTTACGTGCAATACGATGGTTTTACGAAAGTAATGGAGGCTGTCGCTAAAGTTGAATGTGGAGAAACCTATCACTTAAAAATTGCGATTGCCGATGCCGGAGATCAAGCGTATGATTCAGGAATTTATTTGGAAGCGAACAGCTTGGCTAGTTATGCGCCACTTGAAATGAATGCTGCACTTGATTTAAATGGTTATGGTGATGGGGTGACAATGGCTGAAGGATGCGAATCCGCAACGGTGACGGTGTCAAGAACTAAAACGGATGAACCTTTGACTTTACCAATCTTAATTAGCGGCTCAGCAACCGAATTGGTAGATTATAGCGGAATTCCTGCCAATGTGTCTTTTATTGTTGGACAAGCAACAGCTACATTTGCCTTTGATGTATTGTCAGATGCGCTCATAGAAGGCACTGAAAATTTACTCCTCGAATTAAATTATCCTGATCCATGCGGTGAAGATAATTTTGTTTCGGTCGAACTTTTTATCCAAGATGTAAATCCGTTAACAGGGGTGATTGAAGATGTTGAAGTGTATTGCGCAGGCGATGAGGTAGATTTGACGGTGGTAGTTACTGGTGGTTTACCTGATTATACCTATACATGGGATGTTGGAGGAACAGGCCCAACAATTACTGTGAGTCCTGGGGTTACTACTACGTACACCGTCATCATTAATGATGTCTGTCTTGGAATTCCTGTTTCTGTGACAGGGACAGTGACTGTTCCTGATTATCCTCCACTCATTCTTAATACGTCTGAAGATACTTCAGTGTTATGTCCGAATACACCTGTCACCTTCGCTGCAGAAGCTGGAGGTGGTGAGGGAACTTATTCATTTCAATGGTTTGATGCAGGCGTGCTTATTTCGACCCTGCCTTTTATCGATGTTTCTCCAATGGTGACAACAACCTACACGGTGATTGTTACAGATGGATGTGGTGCAGAAATTTCTCGTGAGATTACCTTGACGGTGATCGCTTCGGTACTTCAACTTGAAATGAGTCCTGATCAATTGATTTGTCCCGGCGATACCGTCGAAATTTGGGTAATCGCTACCGAAGGGTTGGGTGATTATACTTATTATTGGGAACATTCTGGTGAAACAACTTCCGAAGTTTTAGTTTCACCTGCTTATACAACTACCTACAAAGTAGCTGTAGAAGATGCCTGTCATACGTATTTTATTGAAGGTACTACCAAAGTTGAAGTGGTGCGACCAGAAGCGAATTTTAATGTGATTTCTAACGAGCCTATGGAAGGTTTGTTGGTGTCTTTCCAAAACACGTCCGTGGGCGGCGTTACATGGGATTGGGATTTAGACAACGGTGAATTTTCTACCGAGCACTCACCAACCTCTACCTACGACGAATGGGGATGGTATGAAATTACACTTATTGCATACAACGAAATTGGATGCTCTGACACCGTAAAAAAGCCTTTATTCATCAAACCAGAATTCTATTTTTACGCGCCAAATTCATTTACTGCTGATGATGGTAGATTTAATAATACCTATTCAATCAGTTTAATTGGTGGAATCAACTTCGAGTTTCAAATTTTTAACCGATGGGGTGAAATGATTTACCAAACCACCGACCAATATTTTAAATGGGATGGTTCGTACAATGGTTTCGATGTTCCAGACAATGTGGTCGTCTATCGTGCTAAAATTACTGATCGTGAAAAAATAGTACACGAATACGAAGGAATGATTACAATTATTCGATAATTCGGCGGAATCATTAACTTTGACTAAATGTTGAGTGAATGAAAAACTGCAATTGGATCAAATTAACCAGCTTTTTTTTCTTACTAATTTTTTTGGCCTGTACGGATGAAACTGTTTCAGAAGAATTGCTTTCTGAGGAAGAAACCAAAGCTAACCAATCGGCAGATTCTATCTTGTCCAACCTTTCTGACAAACAAGAATATTTCCAGCATTTTATTTTAGAAGTACCACCAACCTATCAAGAAAACCTAGATAGTCTGGCAAATTGGATTGTTTTTAATGAACCAGGGGGATTAAATTTCCGAGGGTGGGATGCCGACAGTGTTTCTAAATTAAAAACGCGGTTGGACACCTTGCCGATCATTCAACCCATCTATTTTGCAAATTATTTTGATTATTTAGAAATCCCAGCTTATCCGTATTGGCAAGCCTCAGATGAAAACAGACAAGAAAAATGGCAGGAAATTTTTACCGACGATCGAATAGGGATGATTGAATTTGGATCATCTTATCTGTCAAATCCTTCATTTAATGAATGGATGGAAAAGTGGTATGAAAGGTCAGGAATTCAATTTGTTACCAATACCTTCTCAGATAAATTTATTAAACGAGACTTTGATTTGTTTTTTAAGACACTCCCAATTGCCAAACATCTAGTGAAATTGGAACTTTCGGCATTTGATACAGTTAAGTTAAATTCGTTGCGTACTGCCCACCAATTTGAAGGCATTTTTTTATCGAAGGTAGATAAACAAGCTGCAAATACGCAGTTAAAAGGTGGAGCAGATTATATTTATTTGAAATTGGATGAAAATTCAATCTCACTACCGTACAACGATTGGAAAATTTCGTCGGAAGAAAAGGAAATTTTTAAGCAAAGTTCGGATCGGATTTTAAGAGCGAAACAAAAATTGATTCAAGGTGAGTTCCTTGCGAGTATCAAAGAAAAAAAATCCTTTGTAAAACAGCGACTTCTTGCGGGTGCAACGAGTGTTATTTCTAATAAAAGTCAATTATTGCCTCTAAAGACTTCTTTCAAAATTTATACTGACGAGGTCGTAAAGATTGACCCACAAAGTAAGTCAGAATTAAAATGCAACACCTATTTAAAGGATATTAATTCATCCATCGACAAGATCGTTAACGAGTCAGGCACCAAACTAATTATGTTGCCAGATACGCTTTCGAAAGAAGCAAAGATGGCGCTTTCAAAGATGGATAAGTCGAATAACACCATTGTTTGTTTTTCCAACCCAGCAAATTATTCTTTTTTAAAGAAGGTTCCAAATTTGGTGTTTTATTTAAATAAAGACGAGGCAGATTATTCGATTTTTCTTCAGCAATTAGTTGGTAATATTGCCGTTGAGGGTGATTTTGTATCGAATGATTCGTTAAAAACAGGGGTTAAAATTGCGAAACTTAAATTGGCTAGAACTCAGCCTGTTTTTTGTGGGTTAAGTAAAGATTCATTGCAAATAATTGACCAAATGGTGAATACTGCTATGGCCGGAAAAGCATTTCCAGGATGTCAGGTTTTAGTGGCAAAAGATGGTTGTATCGTTTACGATAAAGCTTTTGGAAAATATACCTACGAAGGAACTAAAATGGTCACAAAACAATCCATGTACGACGTAGCTTCCTTGACAAAAGTGGTGGCAACGACGATGGCAGGAATGTTATTGTATGATTTGAAAGGATATAAAATCAACGACAGTTTACGAAATTATTTACCCGACACCTTAAAGGAATATTTAAAAGGTCCAAGTACGCTTGCCAATATTACGTTTCGAGAATTGTTTGTCCATAAAAGTGGGCTTCCGTCAGGAATTCCTATTATGAAGTACATGAATTACACTTCGAGCCAAGTCGGAAGATTTGATAAGTTTTATTGCGACCGTCCAGATTCTGCTTTTACAATCGAAGTCGCCGAAAATTTTTACTTGGAGGCTTGTTACCTCGATTCTTTATGGGTGAAACTAAATCAAACCAAAGTTGATCCATCAAAAGCCTATAAGTACAGTGATGTAAATATGAATGTATTGTATTTAATTTTTAAGTCCATTTTGCATTCAAATCCGTCAAAATTTGGATTTAAATTGTCTAAAAATCAACTTAAAAACCAAGATTTATTTGCTAAATTATTGTACGATAAATTATATCTTCCGTTGGGAATGAATCGCACCAAATATAAACCACTTGGATATTTCGACAAAAATGAAATTGTTCCTACGGAAAACGAATCTTTTTGGAGAAAACAAGTACTTCAAGGATATGTTCACGATCCAAATGCTGCGCTTTATGGGGGAATCGCTGGCAATGCAGGAATTTTTACCACTGCCAACGATTTGGCCATTTTAGGCGAATTATTGCTCCAAAAGGGTACTTATAATGGCACCCAATTTATAGCACCCGAAACGGTCACGCTTTTTACTAGCTCCCAACCAAATTCATTCCGTGGATTAGGATTTAACAAACCTTCCATCAACACAGCTGCTTTTGGTTGCGCCGATTCCGCCCCATTGGAAACTTATGGTCATACTGGGTTTACGGGCACTTGTATTTGGATGGATCCGGTGAATCACATCACCTATGTCTTTCTTGCCAACCGTGTTTATCCAAAAGTGAATAACCGAATTTATCAATACGGAATTCGTAAACGGGCGCACCAAATGATTTATGAAGCAATGCTTTAATGCTTCTTGGAAAGGATAGTTTCTTCTTAATTTGTGAATCGATACAGCCGCAGAATCCAAATCTTTTGTAGTATATTTGTTTGCAGTAATTTTACCTACTATGAATCGAATTATATACCTTTTTGGGATTCTTTTTTTACTATTCTCGTGCAATTCGAGTGGTGATAATGCCAATGGGGACGGCGAAAATGATTCATTGTCCGGAGCAATGGGTTTTGTACCTGTAAGTGCCGAACATTCTGGCATTCATTTCATTAATTCGATCAAAGAAACGGAGACATTTAATTATTATTTATACGAGGATATTTATAGTGGCGGCGGTGTCGCAATTGGGGATATCAACAACGACAATCTACCCGATATTTATTTCACTGGAAATCAATCCGGTGATCATTTATATTTAAACAAAGGGGGATTACAATTTCAAGACATTACAAAAACGGCCTTTAAATTTGACATGGCTGCTGGTTGGCATACCGGTGTTAATATGGTAGATATTAATGCGGATGGTTGGCTTGATATTTATGTTTGCCGTTCGGGAGATGTCACAAAACGACACCTTTTCTCCAACTTGCTATTTATTAATAATAAAGACAATACCTTCTCTG
>JADZFJ010000254.1 GCA_020849935.1 Crocinitomix sp.
CCGTAATTGCAGGCGAAATGTTGGGACTAAAAGCCATCTTCATGGACGCGGGTAGTGGAGCCGATTCGCCAGTGAGTGAATCAATGATTAAAGCTGTTAAAACCAACACAAAACTTCCGATCATCGTTGGAGGTGGGATTAAATCAATCGAAGGAATCAAATCTGCACACGAAGCTGGCGCTGATGTGGTGGTGATTGGTAATAAAATTGAAGAAAACAGTGACTTTTTACTTGATATTAAGTCCTATTTAAGCCACGAAATTGAAAAAAATGTATCGTATGAAAATTAATTTGTTCCTAATTTTGACCATTTTTGGATTATCAGGAATTGCACAAGTGCTAACTCCTCCCACTTCTAATTTAGAGGCAGGCGTATATACCAGTGCAATGTCTTTAGAAATTTCTCACGAAGAACCTGGTGTCACAATTTTTTACACCATAAACGGCGACGATCCCAATGTTTCGGACCTTTTGTACAGTGGCCCTATCACCTTGGACAATCGATCAGGTGATCCAGATGTAGTTTCTCTAATTCCAACTAATCCTTCGTTGACCTATCCTTTCGGAACTTACTCAGTCGGTCGAGCAACTACTCGTGGTTGGGTACCTCCGTATTCTAGTGGTTATAAAATTAATGTCATTCGTTATAAAGCCTTTAAGCCTGGTTTTGCTCCTAGTAAAACAGTTACTCAAACTTTCATCATCGACCCGAGTGGTGCTGATGTCTATACTTCACCTATTGTATCTATTGCGGTGGATTATTCAGATTTTTTCTCAAACAATCGAGGAATTTATGTCTATGGAGATCATCCCGATGGAAATTATGAGCAAAAAGGAGCCGATTGGGAACGGATCTTAAGTTTAGAATATTTCGAACGGAATGGTGAATTAGCATTTGCACAAAATGTTCGAACTCGAATTCACGGTGGTGGTAGCCGTCATGCACCGAAAAAAAATCTACGGTTATATGGAAAAACTGAAGAAAATGAGAATTTTAAACATAATTTTTTCGAAGATACGGAGCTAGCGAAATTCAAACGAATCCTGTTAAAAGCTGGCGGACATCGCCCAGATTGTTTTCCTAGGGATGATTTAGCTAACATGATTACTAAAGGAATTAATGTTGAACAGCAGCATTTTAGACATGTAATCGTTTTTGTCAATGGCGAATATTGGGGAATCCATTCGTTAAAAGAGCGTTTGGACAATTATATGTTGCAAAATCTTTATGGAATTGATGACAATGAAATCACGTTGTTAGATCAAGAATATGATATTCAAGGCAGTGGGTTTTCTGAAGACAGCGCTAAATTAAAAAATCTCGAGTTCTTTGTCGATGTCAATGATATGAACGATCCTGCTAATTACAAATATGTGACAGATCGAATTGATGTCGATAATTACATTGACTATATGTGTGCTGAAATTTACCTCAGTAATGAAGATTGGGTGTACTCAAACGTAAATATCTGGCGTAAAACTGGTGATTATGATTTGACAAAAGGTCCTGGCCGTGACGGACGATTTAGATGGGCTTTGTATGATCTTGATGGTGCGTTTGGCGGGGATTGTTCGAATGCGTACCACACAGTCAATACGTTAGCTGCCGCAACCATTATTGATGGTCCTTTTTCATCCTATTCAAGATTTTTTAGAGGGATGTTGGGAAGTGATGAATTCCGTTTTAAATTCATCAACCGCATGAATGACTTAACCAATTCTTGGTTTAAAAGTTCGGTGGTGACTCAGCGAATCGACTCCATGTACACCATGATTACCCCCGAAGTTTTTGAAAATGCCGTAAGATGGAGGTACCCATCTTTTGCAGATAATTTGGAGGATCGTTATGTTGAAGCGCCGGGAATTGATCGATGGAACGAGCTTTTTACCAATTTAAAACAATTTGCAAGTCGACGACCGCGCTTTGTTCGCAGACACATGATGGAGAAATGGGGTTATTCGGACAGTTGTATGGTAACCATTAACGTGAATGACGTAACAATGGGCCGTGTCAAAGTAAATTCAATTTTAATTAATGAAGCCTTGCCAGGTGTTGCGCCAAGTTTATATCCATGGACTGGAAGATATATCCAAACAATTCCTTTGCCATTGATTGCTGTCCCTCTTCCAGGTTACCGTTTTGTTGAATGGTTAGAAACAGGAGAAACCAACGACACCATTTCATGGAATCCAGCTGGTGATCAAACATACACTGCTGTTTTTGAAGAAGATGACTCCTATCAATCTATACGGATTAATGAAGTAATGTTGTCTAATACAGCTTATAAAGCCGATGAATTTGACCAATTTGATGATTGGTTGGAGCTTTACAATCCTAACTCATATCCTGTTAATTTATCAGGCTGTAAGTTAGTCCGCGATGGTCAAGAGTGGGTAATTCCGAATGATATGATTATTGCAGCAAATGGGTACAAGTTATTTTGGCATGACAGCGAAACCTATCAAGGGAATCATCACGTTAACTTTAAGCTGACCAATGCGATAGATACCGTGTTTTTATACTCGCCTCAAGATGTCGAGCTGGATTATTTGAGATATCCTGTTACTCCAACTGACAATTCGTATGGTAGATTTCCGAATGGAAGTGAGACTTTTGCAAATTTCACTTATCCAACGGCCTTACAAAGTAATGATATCGCTAGTCTAAACGAAAATGTAAAGATATTGACGCCATTATCCGCCTATCCAAACCCATCATCCGACCTTGTTTATTTAAATAAGAATGTTGATTTTGAGTTATATACAATAAATGGCGCGTTGGTTTTACGTCAAAAAAATGTAAAACAATTTAGTGTGTCTGACCTAAAAAAAGGAGTTTACATTTTAAGAACTTCGGAATTAGAAACAATTAAAATCATCGTTAATTAGATATTTTAAGCGCTATGAGAAAATTGCTATTAGTATTCATCGTTGGAATGGCCAATTTGACAATCGGTCAAACATTCAATGAATTGTTAAAAGTTGTTGCCAACGATCGAAGCATGCAAGATCAATTTGGTTATTCAGTCGACATTTCGGGAAACTATGCGATCATTGGTGCTTGGTCTGACGATTTTTCGGTGGCTGATCCAAATATGGGATGCGCCTATATTTTTGAAAAAGATGGAATTGCAGATTGGGAATTGGTGCAAAAAATCTCAGCTTCTGATCGCGATGATTATGATCGTTTTGGTTGGTCGGTTTCGATTGATGGAAATTTTGCCGTGGTTGGTGCTTATGCTGAAGATCATAATTTATTGGATGGTGACCCTCAAGCGAATGCAGGTTCGGCTTACGTGTATGAACGCAATGTTTCAGGAACATGGAACGAAGTACAAAAAATTATTGCAAGTGATCGCGCGGCAGGTGACGAATTTGGTTGGGCTGTTTCAATTTCAGGAAATACCTTAGTCGTAGGTTCCCATTATGACAATGAAGATGAAGATGGAGTAGCATTTATCCACCATGCAGGATCAGCCTATATTTTCGATCGTATCGTTGGCGTTTGGACCCAAACAGACAAATTGGATGGATCAGGAAGAGCCGCGGATATCGTATTTCCAGGCGGTGGCGGCGGTGGCGATGATTTATCTGACCAATTTGGTTGTGCTGTATCTATTTCAGATGATCGTTTGATTATTGGAGCTTATCACCACGATTATAACTCTTTAGGAGCTGCTCCTTTAAGCGAAGCAGGAATTGCATATATTTTTGAACGCACCGCTGGGGTTTGGAGTGAAGTGGCTAAGATTCAAAGTTCTGATCGTGCAGCAAATGACCAATTTGGTTATGCAGTTAGTATTGACGGAAATTTTGCCATTGTTGGTGCCTATACCGAAGATGAAAACGGTGTTGGGGGTGGAACAATGACCAACGCAGGTTCAACGTATATTTTTAAAAGATCACTCGCAGGGGTCTGGTCGCAAGTACAAAAAATAGTACCAAGTGATCGTGCACCAGGAGATCGATTTGGCTATTCTGTCAGTATCGATAATTCAACAATAGTTGTAGGTGCTTTTCAAGCAAACACGGACGAATCAGGAGGCGCTTCATTGTCCAATGCAGGTTCGGCTTACACCTTTTCTTATGATCTAGGAACTGATACATGGTCGTTATTGAACAAAATCGATGCATCCGATCGACAAATCGATGACGAATTTGGTGTTGCCGTCGCTGTGTCTGGAGATGAAATAATCGTTGGTGCACACAAGCAAAATTTTAATGCCGTTGGAGCAGATGACCAGTTGGATGCCGGCGCAGCTTATTTCTTCGGGCAAGAATCTTGCACACCAACATTTAGCAGTCAAACATTGACATTATGTGCTGGTCAAACTGTCACCGTTGGTCCATACACACACGGAGAGACAGGAGTTTATGAAGATCTCATTTTTTCTGAAAGTGGATGTGATAGCATTGTGACAACGAATTTAACCGTTACACCAGCCCCTTCATCTTCACAAGAAGCATCCATTTGCTTTGGATACGCCTTTGAAATTGGAGGATCGTCTCATACCGAATCTGGAGTATATGTAGATACCTTAACGAATCTAGCTGGTTGTGATAGTCTTGTCACTACAACATTAACCGTTAGTCCAGAAAATGCAGTAACACACGAAAAAACAATCTGTTGGGGAGATAGCTACACCATCGGCGCATCAACTTACACCATGTCTGGAATTTATGTGGATGCAATTACCTCTTGGGCACTTTGTGATTGTACAATTACCACTATTTTAAATGTACAATTACCCGTTGATAAATCAATTACGCAAACATTGAGTGTTTTAAAAGCTGGTGCCGATGATGCCACTTATCAATGGATAAAATGTAATCCGTTCGAATTACTTGTTGGAGCAACTAATCAAACTTATATCGCGCCTGAAGTTGGTGAATACGCTGTGATTGTAACAGAAGGTGCTTGTTCTGATACTTCATCTTGCGTTTATGTGGATTATCTTGGGCTTGAAGAAAATTCAACCGAATTAAATTTTAATATCTTTCCAAACCCAAGCAACGGAACTTTTACCATTCAAACCAACCAATCGAATTCAGAAGGATATAAACTGGTCATTCAAAATATTTTAGGAGAAACCATAAAAGAACAACAATTAACAAATTTTACTACATTTGTCAACTTAGACAACCAACCAGCAGGAATTTACGTCCTTGTCATAACAGACGGACGATCTTCCTACAAAACTCGTTTGTCTATGAATTGACTTAACTAAAGATTGCTATGAAAACGCTACTATCTCTTATTCTAATTACCCTTTCATTTGGGATATTTTCCCAAGATTTTGCAGAATTTATTAAAGTTGTCTCGGAAGACCGTGACGTACAAGACCGTTTTGGATGGTCGGTTGACATTGACGGTGATTTCGCAGTTGTCGGCGCCTATGCTGATGATTTTGGTGCAGCCAATCCAAATATGGGATCGGCTTACATCTTTCAAAAAGTAGGTACCGAATGGGTTCAAATCCAAAAAATATTTAGCTCAGATCAAGATGATTATGATCGATTTGGTTGGTCAGTCGCCATCGACGGAAATTATATTATCGTTGGAGCGTATGCAGAAGATCACAATCTTTTAGACTCTGATCCGCTCGCAAGCGCAGGTGCCGCATACATTTTTGAACGAAATGAGGACGGTGTCTGGGAACAAGTCCAAAAAATAATTGCTTCGGATCGAGCTGTTGACGATGAATTTGGTTGGTCAGTAGCTATCGACGGTACAACAGCTATTGTTGGTGCTCATATTGATGATAAAGATGCAGCTGGTGCAGGATATATGTACCATGCAGGATCGGCCTACATTTTTGATCGTGCTGGTGATGGTACTTGGTCGCAAACTCAAAAAATTGTTGCCTCAGACAGATCACCAGGATTTGAATACGCACCAGATCACGAAGATTGGAATGACCGTTTTGGCGAATCTGTTGCTATTTGGAATGATTATATTGCCGTTGGAGGACCATTTGCATCAAAAGCATACGCGTTTGAGCGTTCAGGTGGTGTTTGGACACAAGTTTCTATGCTCACTTATCCTGGTATTTCTTGGTTGGACAGAGCTGCCCCAGTGTCAATTGACTCAAACGTAATTGCTTTAGGTGCTCAAACTGAAGATTTAGATGAATTTGGATTAGAATCAATTCTAAATTCTGGCGGAGGCGCAGTTTTTACGCGGGGAATAGCTGGCGGTTGGTCTTATTTACAAAAACTATCTCCAGATGACCGAGATGCAGGAGATCACTTTGGTTGGTCAATTTCCGTTGATTTACCTTTTATCGCAGTTGGAACGCACTCAGACAACCATGACGAATTTGGAGATGCTGAAATCGAAAATACAGGTTCAATTTATGTGTATGAATTACAAGATGATGGAACATTCATAGAAGTTAAAAAATTAGATGCATCTGACCGAACAATGGATGATGAATTAGGTATTAGTGTGGCAATTTCTGGAAATACAATCTTGTCTGGAGCTTACCAACAAGATTTTTTACCAGGCGGCGGAGGCGAAATTTTGGATGCTGGGGCTGCTTATTTCTATACAACAGATCCTGATGACGGTGGTTGTACACCAACCTTTTCAGAACAAGAAGTGGAGATTTGTGCAGGCGGTACCTTTTACATTGGTGGTAGTGCCTACACTGAACCAGGTGTGTATACCAATGTGCTCATAAACGAAGAGGGATGTGACAGTACTGTAACTACACATTTAGCCGTGAGTGATCCAATTTCATATATGCAAGAACTTTCAATATGCGCAGGAGAATTTGTAGTTGTGGGTGATAGTTATTATTTTGATTCAGGAGTCTATGAAGATTTTTTAACAACAGAAGACGGTTGTGATAGTATAGTGATTACCTACCTAGAAGTGAACGATGCTGCTTACATCTTCAATGATTACTCCATTTGTGAAGGTCAATCCGTTGTGGTTGGAGAAAACGTTTATACCGAATCTGGAACTTATGAAGATTATTTTGTCACAGAAAGTGGTTGTGATAGTACCGTAATAAGTACCATTTATGTAGGTGATGCAATTAATACTGAGGTTCTAATTGATGGTGATATTCTAAAAGCACAAGCTTTACCTGATTTTGTAACATACCAATGGGTCAGATGCGAACCATTCGAACTTATCGACGGTGCAAATGATCAAAATTACACGGTCACAGAGCCAGGTTATTATGCGGTTATTCTAACGTCTGACGTATGCCAAGACACTTCGGATTGTATTCCAATGGGATTAATTGGTTTAGATGATTTAAGCACCGATTTCAATTTGAATGTTTTCCCTAATCCATCGGACGATATATTTGTAATTTCTGGCAAACAATTAACTGGTAATCAATTAATGGTATTTAACTCTAGAGGTGAATTAATTTACGAAGAAATTATGAAAGCTGATCAAACAACGATCAATTTGGCAAACCAAGCAAGTGGGCTATATTTACTTAGAATTGCCAATGATAGTGGATTCATCGTGCATAAATTATCTTTGAAATAGATTAAATTATCGTTAATCTTCGTTATTTAATCTATTAAAATAACACTTTGTTTACAAAATTATTTACTTTTGCTCCGTTAAAACACTTAATAAACTAGGTGTTTGAACGGAGATTTTAAATATAAAATATGAAATTGCTACTTACTTCTGGCTTTCTATTAGCCACTCTATTCTCTTATTCGCAAACATTTACAGAAATTTTTAAAGCTGCGGCCATGGATCGAGAAATCGATGATCGACTGGGTTATTCTGTAGATATTTCGGGTAATTATGCTATTATTGGATGTTATGGCGATGATTTTGCTCCAGTCGATCCGAACATGGGGTCAGCATATATCTTTGAAAAATCAGGAATCGAAGATTGGACATTTGTTCAAAAAGTATCTGCATCTGACCGAGATGATTATGATCGATTTGGATGGTCGGTTGCCATTGATGGGGACATTGCAGTTGTAGGAGCTTATCAAGAAGATCACAACGTGGTTGATGCTGTTCCGCTTTCAAACGCTGGTTCTGTTTATGTTTACCGTAGAGGAGTAGATGGAGTTTGGTTTCAAATGCAAAAACTGGTAGCATCTGACCGCACCGCTGATGATGAATTTGGTTGGTCCGTAGCTATATCAGATAGTACAATTATTGTAGGTGCTCATCACGAAGGACATGATGCATTTGGTGGTGCATACGAATATCATGCAGGTTCTGCTTACATTTTTGACCTAAACTTAGCAGGAACTTGGGTGCAAACACAAAAAATTGTTGGTTCACAACGAGCTGATGATCATTATTATCCTGATGGAAGACCTGATCCAGCTGACGAAGATCTTTCTGATTTATTCGGAGGATCCGTAGCGATTTCTGGAAATTATGTTATTGTGGGTGCTCATAATCATGACTATGGATTAGGTGGTGTAGGAACAGGATTTTTATGGAACCAAGGTATCGCTTATGTTTTTGAGCGTTCAGGAGGTGTTTGGACTGAAGTAGAAAAATTACAAGCAACTGTTCAAAAAGGTTGGGATCGATTTGGTTATGATGTAAACATTGATTCGACGGTTGCGATTGTAGGAGTTTGGGCAGAAGATGAAAGTGAATTTGGTGCGGCATCCTTGATGAACTCTGGTGCGGCATATATCTTTGAACGAGACATCAGCGGAAACTGGATTCAAGAACAAAAATTAGATGCAAGTGACCGAACAACAGGCGACCATTTTGGAAAAAGTGTGGCGATTGAAGGGAATTACTTAGTAGTTGGCGCTGAACAAGAAGATATTGATGGAGATGGTGGATTAGGTGACACGCTTTCAAACGCTGGTGCAGCATACATATTTTTGAAAGGTGGAGGAGGAACTTGGACTGAAATTCAAAAAATCGCAGCATCTGACCGAAATGACCTTGATTTATTTGGTGACGCTGTAGCTATTTCTGGCACAACAATTTTGGTTGGTACATGGCAACAAGATTTGAATGAAGATGGAGCGGCCGAATTAGAAGATGCTGGTGCAGGCTATTTCTATAGTGCAATTGTTTGTGAAGAGATATTTTCATCACAAGATATAACTATTTGTGATGGTGAAACTTATGAAATTGGAGAAAGTACCTATACAACTAGCGGAACGTATGTTGATACACTTTTAAATGTTGATGCTTGCGACAGTATAGTTACTACAAATTTAACCGTAATTCCAGCAGTTTATACGGATCAGGAAATTTCAATTTGTGAAGGAGAAACTTATTTTATTGGTGATAGTTTTTACACCTTAAGTGGAACCTATGTTGATACTTTAATAAGTTATGTTGGATGTGATAGTATCGTAACAACTGAATTAACAGTGATTCCTTCAGTTTACTTTGATCAAGTAATTTCAATTTGTTTTGGAACAACTTATTCAATTGGTGACAGTGAATACGGTTCAAGCGGTATTTATTCAGACACCCTAATTAGCATGACAGGCTGCGATAGTATTGTAACTACGAACCTCACAGTGGACGAAGAAATCACATTTGAACAATCCTTAACTATTTGTGCAGGTGAATTTATTGTAGTTGGTGGGGCAATTCATTCAACTACAGGAACATTTGTTGATGTTTTGACTTCAGAATCTTTGTGTGATAGTACTGTAACAACAAATTTAACAGTACTCCCTGCAATTGATGTTACTGTTACTGTGGATGGATTTTTAATGACTGGAGGCGATCCTGATGTTTTAACCACCACTTTCCAATGGGTAAAATGTGATCCTTACACCCTCATTGACGGAGCAACAGATCAATCATACTTAGCCCTTGCTTCTGGCGATTACGCTGTGATTATTACGGATGGAGATTGCTCAGATACTTCTGACTGTGTGACATTGAGTGACGTAGGTTATATTGACTTGTCAAATGTGAATATTTCAGTTTATCCAAATCCAACGGAAGGAACGTTTACTATTGAACTAGCTGATTTTTCATCTTCCGTAAAGATTGAAATTTTAAACACACTTGGAAAGGTAGTTTATACCAATATACTCACTTCACCAAAAACGATGCTAGATATCAATGAATTCGCCAATGGAATTTATTTGGTGCGATTAACCAACGGTGAAAAAACGAACTTAATAAAGTTGAGCAAAAACTAAATTGTCAACTTAAAAAAATTTAAAAGGGTGTCCGAGAAGTCGAGACACCCTTTGTTTTTTAGGCGAATAAATCACTCAAATTTTTCAGATGGGATTCAATTCGTTTGAGGTAAATATTTACAACGTTCATTTCAGATCCAATTAAATAGCTAACTGAATTAATTTCATCAGCGTGCTCAATTTCAGAAAGGTGAATTCGAATTTGTTCAATTGATTCATAAATTTCAACCATTCGAC
>JADZFJ010000255.1 GCA_020849935.1 Crocinitomix sp.
CATAAAACCATCTTGATACGTAAAAATCACATTGGGTGAAATTGAAGTAACATTGGCAAATTGTGAACCTTTTCCAAATTTAATATTCGCTCCCATGTGACCAGTAAAACGCATTGGCATTCTAGAATTTCCTAGAATCATGGTTTCTTGTGGTGTATTTAAATGTTTTGCTGCGAATCCAAAATAGAAATTTTCTGAATAACCAACTAAACCAGCTGAAACATCAAAAAATCCGCGTGTTCCCCATCCGTTTTCCAAAATTTGGCCTCTTGGTAAATCACCTGTTTGATAAATAAACCCTCTACGCGGGTCAATTTGATCACCAAAGGTTAATTTATTCCAATCTAAAAACTTTTGATTCCAAGTAGCTTGTGCACCAAATAACATGGTAAACTTACGGGTTACTTGTAAATGGTAGGAATATGCAAGATTTACTGTCGACCAGTTAATCGTATTTTTACCAGCCATATCATTTGTGACCATCAGCGCTACACCACCTTGTAAAACATTTACAAACTGATCGTAAGAAACACTATTGGTAACAAATGCCCCAGAAATGGAAGGCCATTGGTTTCGATAATTAATATTCAAACGCGGACATCCATGTGTCCCAGCCATAGCTGGATTCAGATAGATCGGATTCGCATAAAACTGCGTAAATTCAGGGTCTTGTCCAAAGGCTGTTGCATTAACAACAAATAGAAGAAACCCAATAATAATTTTTTTCATCTTAAATATGGAATTTTGTTGCCCAATATTTATTTCAATTCAATTTTATCTCGTACGAACAAGTAGAAAAAAAGGTTACAAAATCCATTTTTCTTTCGTAGGATTTGCAATAATAACTATTTTAGTTCGTTTTTAATGCAAAAATAACATCAGTTTTTTACAAATTTACATCATATTGTCAAAAAATGAAATTTAAGACCTTCGTATTTCTTCTTTTTATCGCTGGATTTAGTAGTGCTCAATCCTTTGAATTCACTTTTCAAACGAATTGGGACGAGAATCAAAAGCGCTGTATACCATGTAATTATAATGAGTTGTCTGGGGAATTATTTTCGACAACCACAAAAAAAATTAATCTCAGAGGTAATTTTGGCTTCACCTATCAAATAGATGAAATAATTTATGCACCAATTACCTTACCTAGCTACATTACTTCAAACCTTTTGCCTAAAAATCCTGGTATAAACATTTCTTTTGGTACGGCACGAAGTGAAAATTTTGTAACTGTAAATTATCAACCTATCATTTTTCTGAATGGTACCGCACAAATTGTGAAGGAAATTAAGGTATCGATCACCGGTTCTCCCAAACCTGCTAATCAAGATCGAGAAGTAGTTTTTGCTTCGACCTCTATCTTAAATTCTGGTGATTGGTACAAAATTGGCGTGGCCTCTGAAGGAGTGTACCGCTTGACTTATGACAATTTAAATAGTTTGGGGATTAATGTAGATGCCTTAAATCCGCAACATATAAATATATACGGGAATCAAACCCCAGAACTTTCTGAAAAAAATTGGATAGCACGACCAGATGATTTGAAAAAAAATTCCATTTTTATTTCTGGAGATGGTGATGCATCTTTTGATCCTTCGGACTATATCCTATTTTATGCCAAAGGTCCTGAAAATTTATTAGTTAATACAGGTAGTTTCAATCCTCGAAAAAACAAGGTGGATTCATTGGCCTACTTTTTTATTCACATTGATGCAGCTGATTTACCGCAACGAATTGGAGTAACTAACAATTCCCCACTGTCAGTTACACACGAAGTTACATCAACAAACGCGTTTGCTTTGGCCGAAGATAATGAGGTGAATTTGCTTAAATCAGGCAATGGATGGTATGGTAAACATTTTGAAGGTGCAAGTCTTACGCAGGCAATATCCCTTGGTGCCGAAAATCGCGAAGTAACGGAACCTGTTTCCTTGACGACTACCTATGTTTCTGCGGTTAAATCGGGTGATGCAGGGCTCAAAGTGACGGTAAATGGGGTGCTCGTAGATGATTTAGGCGCGGACATTGTGGCTGGATCATATACGGTGGCTAAAAATCAAACCTCTACCATTAGTTTTAATTCCTCCACTGAAAATTTTGATATAAACCTTTCTTTTTACCGCGATGCACCATCTGGCGAAGCTTGGATGGATTATTTACAGTTCAACTACATCAAAAAATTGAGAATGGGATTTGAGCATTTGATGATTCGCGATCTAAGAAGCATCGGGCTTGGAAATGTTTGTCGTTATACCGTTTCAAACGCTTCTGCTAGCACGAATTTTTGGGAAGTTACTGACCCTTATAAGGTGAATTCCATGAACGGAACCTTATCTGGATCAAATTACATCTTTACACAAACAGCCGACACTTTAAGGTCTTACATCGCATTTAATTTGAGTCAGGTGAAGAACCCAGTGATTACGGGTACTCATTTGGGTAAAATTTCAAATCAAAATTTGCATGCGCTTCCGCAAGCAGATTATTTAATTGTCACCCACGAATCATTAAAATCATCTGCCGATCGTTTAGCTAATTTGCACCGATCAAATGGTTTAACGGTGCACGTAATTGAAATTCAAAAAGTTTACAATGAATTTTCGGGTGGAGTTGCTGACCCAGTGGCGATTCGTTGGATGGCCAAAATGTTTTATCAAAGGACCGCAATTGATCCTGCCAACACCTTAAAATATTTATGTCTTTTCGGAGATGGAACCTACGATCCGCTCAATCGAATTTCCAATAATAATTATTTGATTCCTACCTATAATAGTATCGAATCAGGTGATGTGGATTTCTTGAATTCATTTACGGCAGACGATTTTTTCGGACTCCTCGATGATACCGAGGCAATGGGCGCTTCAGACATGTTGGATATTGGAATTGGACGTTTACCGGTTTCTGACAATGAATCAGCCAATCAAGTAATTGATAAAATTGAACACTATATGAATTTCGGTTCGACCCTTTATAGCAACGCAGAAGGGGTAGTTTGTGATGACAATGGATATGCATCTACATTTGGCGATTGGAGAAATAGAATCGTTTTAATGGCCGATGACGAAAATGGAGGTCAATTCGTGTCTGATTGCGAGTCTTTAAGCGATACCACCGAAAAATATCACCCCGAAGTGAATGTGGTTAAAATATATTTGGATGCCTACAAACAAAATGTGACCTCTGGAGGTCAACGTTATCCTGATGTCGAAGTGGCCATTAATCAAAACATGAATAAAGGAGCACTGGTGTTTAATTACGTTGGACATGGAGGAGAAACTGGATTAGCACTTGAAAGAGTGGTGTCGATTCCAATGATTCAAAATTGGTCGAATGTAAATAATATGCCCATTTTTATTTCAGCTACGTGCGAATTTAGCCGATTTGATGATCCAGGGAGAGTATCTGCAGGAGAAACTACTCTTACAACTCCTTATGGGGGTGCTGTTGGTCTACTCACCACCACACGTCTGGTCAATATTTTTGTAAATACCATTTTAGTTCAAAATTTATATACCGAAATTTTTAATGAATTGGACGGAGAACCCTTGGCTTTAGGAGAAATTATTAGAAGAACTAAAAATTTAACCTTGGGGAGTAATAATATGCGGAACTTCGCCTTGCTTGGCGATCCTGCCTTAAAATTAGGCAAACCTCGTCCCCAAATTATTACTGATAGTGTAAATGGGGTGGACATCACTTCTGATATTGACACTTTAAAAGCCTTGACCAAAATAACCGTAAAAGGCCATGTGGCAAATGCAGAAGGAACTTTATTGTCCGATTATAATGGATTTGTTTATCCAGCCGTTTTTGATAAATGGAAAACAAGATCTACACTTGGGCAAGATGTTACCTCACCGATAAAAGCGTTTGATACGCAAACAAATATCATTTACAAAGGAAAATCGACAGTGGTTAATGGAGAATTTACCTTCTCATTCGTGGTGCCAAAAGATATCGATTATGCATTTGGAAAAGGTAAGATTAGTTATTATTCAAACAGCGAATTTTTTGATACGTATGGGTATGACACCACCATTGTGGTTGGAGGGGTAAATCCAAATGGTTTGGACGATAAGGTTGGACCAGAAATAGCGTTGTACATGAATGATGATAAATTTGTGAATGGCGGAATTACAGACAGCAATCCGCTATTTATGGCGTCCATCCGCGATGAAAATGGAATAAATACAACCGGCAATGGAATCGGACACGACATTACCATCATCATTGATGGAGATGTGGCAAATCCAATTGTATTAAATAATTTTTACGAAGCTGATCTTGACACCTATCAGAGTGGAAAAGTAGCGTATGAATTAGCTAATTTATCGGTTGGTCCACATAAAATTGTCTTTAAAGTTTGGGATGTAAATAATAATTCGTCCGAGGCAACGCTGGATTTTGTGGTGGTGAATGAAGAAGAAATTGGAATTTCTCACTTGTTGAATTATCCAAATCCGTTCACCACAAACACAGATTTTTATTTTGAACATAACCAAGTCTGCAACGCAATTCAAGCAAAGGTTGAAATCTTTACCGTCTCTGGAAAATTGGTAAAAACCATTTATCAAAC
>JADZFJ010000256.1 GCA_020849935.1 Crocinitomix sp.
ATTAAACATTTCTGGAAACGAACCAAACATGTTCATTCCACCGCCACCCATGCGTTGTTGCTCTTGCATTCTACGCATAAATTCTGGTTGTGTAATCACAATTGGCGCATCTGTTTCACTCATATTCTCAAATTGAACAGTGAATTTTTCTTTGTTCACTACTTCTTCAAAAATTGGTTTCAATTTCTCTTTTTCCTCGTCAGATAATTTCGATGGAATTTCAACATCCATTTTTATCAAATTATCCAACGTGTCTGAATCTACCCGAGCAAAACTAACATTGGCTAATTTACTTTCTAATTGAGAAATAAAATGCGGTGTTAGCGGACTGTCCATGATCAAAACATCATACCCACGTTCTTGCGCAGCTTCAATAAACTGGTGATGCGTGTCTTTGTTATTCGCATATAAAATCACCAACTTATCATCCTTGTCTGTTTGAATTGGTTTTACTTTTTCTTGATATTCATCGAGGGTGAAATAAGCGTCTTGCGCATTTTTCAATAAGGTGAATTTCTCAGCTTTTTCGTAAAACTTATCATCCGTTAACATGCCATATTCAACGAAGATTTTTAAGCTATCCCATTTTTTCTCAAAATCAGGACGATCCTCTTTAAACATTGAATTTAATTTGTCTGCTACCTTTTTTGTGATGTGTGCTGCAATTTTTTTCACATTACCATCCGCTTGCAAATACGAACGAGAAACGTTTAAAGGAATATCTGGCGAGTCGATGACACCGTGCAATAAAGTCAAAAATTCAGGTACAATTTCCTCCACAGAATCGGTAATAAAAACTTGATTGGAGTACAATTGAATTTTATTTTTTTGCACCTCCATGGTCTCTTTCAATTTCGGGAAATACAAAACACCCGTTAAATTAAAAGGATAATCTACATTTAAATGAATGTGAAACAAAGGATCCTCAAACGTCATTGGATAAAGCTCTCTGTAAATAGAAGCATATTCCTCATCTGTCAAATCAACAGGCGCTTTGGTCCAGATCGGATTTGGATTATTGATAATATTATCCACCTCCACATCAATTCTTTTTACCCGATCATTTTCATCTTTCTCTCCACTTGGATCATCTTGTTTAATCGTTTTCGTTCCAAATTTGATTTCAACTGGTAAAAATTTGCAGTATTTTTTCAATATTCCGCTTATTCGAGCTTCTTCTAAAAATTCAGTTGCATCGGCAGCTACTGTTAAAACAATCTCCGTTCCTCTGTCAGTTTTATCATAATCTCTGATTTCAAATTCAGGTGTTCCATCACTTTCCCATTCAACCGCTTTTGCACCTTCTTTGTACGATAAAGTTCTAATTTGAACGCGACTCGCCACCATAAACGACGAATAAAACCCTAATCCAAAATGCCCGATAATTTGCTCGGCACCCTCTTTTCCTTCGTATTTTTTAACAAATTCTTCGGCGCCAGAAAAAGCAATTTGATTGATGTATTTCTCAATCTCTTCCTCTGTCATCCCGATTCCTTTGTCCTTAATTGTTATCGTTCCAGCTTCTTTGTCTAAAATCACCTCTACCTTCAAATCTCCCAAATCACCTTTCGCCTCACCAGCTGCACTTAACACTTTTAATTTACTCGTTGCGTCAATTGCATTTGAAACCAACTCTCTCAAAAAGATCTCGTGATCGCTGTATAAAAACTTCTTAATCAAAGGAAAAATATTTTCCGTCTGTACATTTACCGTTCCTTTAGTTGCCATTTTTGTTCTAAATTTTAAATTTCTTTTTCTGTGTCAATCCCTATGCCAACCAAAAATAGCTGACAGAATGTCCTAGAATACGTGTAATACAATGTCAAAGAGGCGATCGATGTGGCTTAGACATGTTCGAATTAACCATCAAATTCCTAGCACTTCTATTGTTTATGTCAGAAAACAATTTTATTTCGAATTTTAAATCGATTTCATTTATATTCCAGAACAAAAATATTTCAATTGAATTAAAATTTTAAAATAATTAAAATATTGAAATATAAATTTGTCGGATCAAAAAAAATATTACTTTTGAAAACTGTAAAATACAGTGTTAATTGTCAAATTAACATATATATAATTTTAAAATTAATGAAATTACCATGATCGAATCCATCCAAATAAAAAATTTCAAATCCGTCGTCGATTTAAATTTGGAACTAGGTTCGTTTAATGTTCTAATTGGAGAAAATGGATGTGGAAAAAGTAATATTCTAGAAGCCATTGCATTTGGAGCAGCAGCAAATGCAGATAAACTAGACCATGAATTTCTAGGCAGCCGTGGAATTCGATTGACCAATCCTGAATTTATGGTTTCCGCTTTTAAAAAAAATAAGAGCAAGAAGGCAATTGAAATAGAATTTCGTACAGAAAGTTATGACTATGACTATCAAATTGTAAATGATCTCAACAACCAAAAAAAATGGATTAACAAAAATAAAGATTTAGCTAATAGTGAAATGAAAAATTTTTTTAAAAAATTTTTCATTAACATTGATGAAAACTCGAAAAAAGATTTTTTAGGAGTATCCGAAAGTGAACTCCATTCACTTAATTTGGTGAGTGAAGCAATCCAGCCATATCATGCTGATCCTGAATTCAAAAAGTTTGTTTCTCAAATGTTTCCTGAAATTATGAAAAACATTTCTTCAAATTCCAAAATTTCAGATTTTATAATTTATTCACCTGAACAAAGCAGCTTGAGGAAATTCGACGAGACTACCCAAATTTATCCTCTAGGAGTCAAAGGAGAAGGAGTATTTCAATACCTTAAAGAAATCGCTTTCGAAAATAAAAATAAAAAAATTTTGGATCAAATAAAAAGTAATTTACAATTGCTTGATTGGTATGAAAATTTTGAACTTCCAGAAAATTTATTATCAAATGAATACGCTTTAAAAATAAAGGATAAATACATTAATTCGACGCTGAATCTTTTCGATCAACGAAGCACAAATGAAGGATTTTTGTATTTATTGTTTTATTCAACTCTATTTATTTCTAAATCCACTCCTTCTTTTTTTGCAATCGACAATGTCGATGCTTCATTCAATCCAAAACTTTGCATGGAACTTACAAAAAATTTGGCCTTTTTGGCAAAGAAACATAAAAAACAAACTATTGTAACTACCCAAAATCCCGCAATTTTAGATGGCCTTAACCTGAAGGACGAAAATCAACGATTATTTGTCGTAAGTAGAAATGTAGAAGGACATACGCGAGTTGAACGTATAAACTATAATGAAAATAGATCAATGCGTTTATCTGAAATATGGACAAAGGGATTCATTGGCGGTTTACCAGAAAACTTTTAATCGTGATTAAGACTAGAATTGCGTTAGTAACCGAGGGAAAATCTGAACATTGGATCATAAAAGACATCACCCAAAAATATTTTAAAGGTCAAGAATTATTCATCAGACAAATTCAGCCTCAAATTGTAGACAACAAACAAGAAGAAATTGGAGGCTGGTTAGAAGTTTTAAAATTTTGTCAACGAACCAATGATTTGAAAGCAGCTTTGGTAGAATCTGACTACCTAATCATCCAAATAGATACCGATGAATCAAATAACCGTAATTTTAATGTCCCTCACACTAAAGAAGGAGGAATTACGA
>JADZFJ010000257.1 GCA_020849935.1 Crocinitomix sp.
ACCGAAGAAGATGTCGAAGATGTCCTTTTTATTATTCAGGATTTTGAACCTTCTGGTGTTGGTGCGCGTGATTTAAGGGAATGTCTTTTACTTCAACTCGAACGTCGCCACCATGGGGACATCGCTGTTTACACGGCAAAAAAAATTCTTGAAAAATGTTTTGACGAATTCACAAAGAAACATTACGATAAAATCAAATTAAAATTTGAAATCGACGACGAAGATTTAAAAGATGCCATTGCAGAAATTTTACGCTTAAATCCAAAACCTGCAAGCTCTTTAAAAGAAGTTACCGACACAAAAAATATTCAACAAATCATCCCTGATTTTATTTTAACTGACGATGAAGGGGATTTGAGTTTGACCTTAAATAGCAGAAATGCACCACAATTAAAAGTGAGTAAAACATACGAAAACATGCTTCGTGGGTACTCTGAAGGGGCAAAAAGCAATAAATCAGACAAAGAAGCGGTGCAATTTGTACGTCAAAAATTAGATTCAGCGAAATGGTTCATTGATGCGATTCAACAAAGACAACACACCCTTTTGTTGACCATGAATGCCATTTTAGAATACCAAAAAGAATATTTCCTAACAGGCGATGAAACCAATCTCCGCCCAATGATCTTAAAAGACATTGCGGACATCGTTGAAATGGATATTTCTACAATTTCAAGGGTGGCAAACTCTAAGTACATTCAAACCCCTTACGGAATAATCTCCTTAAAATATTTCTTTTCAGAATCACTTTCAACCTCCACAGGCGAAGAAGTTTCTACCCGAGAAGTCAAAAAAATTCTTCAAGATGCCATCGACGCTGAACACAAAAAACGTCCGTTAACAGATCAACGCTTAACAGATATTTTGAAGGAAAAAGGATACAACATCGCCCGCCGCACGGTAGCAAAGTATCGCGAACAATTAGATATTCCAGTTGCAAGGTTGAGAAAAGAATTATGATTTTAAAAACTTTCTTCAACGCACTTTCCTACCTTCTCCACCCGCTCTTAATCCCGCTATTAGGACTGTATTTTTTGTTTTCAATCGAGACATTGCCGCTTTCTTTTAATAAACTAGATGCTCTTTGTTATTTTCCGATTGAGCTAAAACTATTTCTCTACATCATTATTGGAATCCTTACCATTTTAGCGCCTTTGTTGAGCATTCTAATCATGTATTCCAGCAAAATGATTTCGAGTTTAAAGATGGAAAAAAGGGAAGAACGAACCTATCCTTTAATCATCGGGTGTCTTTATTATATTTTGGCTTACATCTATATCCGACGGCAAATGCCTTTTGATTTTGTGCACCCAGCCCTCTTTGGTTTTCTGTTTGGAATTGTTTTAGTTTTTGTGATAAGTTTAATCGTGAATTTTTTTGTTAAAATTAGTATCCATGCCGCGTCAATATTTGGCTTATGTGGTGCAATTATCGGATACAGTCAAACACAACTTCCGGTCCAACTTAATGCAACGCCCACCAATTTGTATTTAATCATGTATTTATTGGTATTGGCTGGCACAATAACCGCTGGAAGATTGTACCTCAAAGCACATACCCTCAACGAAATATTGTTGGGTTCTTTTGTCGGGTTTTTAGTTTTATATGTCAGTGTGAAATTTGGCGTTTTTATCTAGTTTGTTACTTCTTACCAATTATCCCGAAAAATTGTCCAATAAAAGAATAATTTAGATTTTTTCCCTCCATTTTTACAAATTCCCCTTATTCGTATTAATTTTGTCAAGTATTCGCAAAATTTTATGTTATGATTGGAAGAATTGAAATAAAAATTGCCGCTTTAGCCCTTTTATTCACTGCATGTGGAGTAGGGAAAGATGGAACAGAAGAAGCTCCAAAAGGTGGTCTTAACCTTTTTACCATCCAACAGGACAAAGATTTAGGACTTCAAGTGGCCTTAGAAATTGAAAACGACAAAGCCCAGTTTAATATCCTTGATTCGGCAAAAAACGTAGCTGCGTACAAATATATCTACGGAATTCGCGATAAAATCCTAGCAACTGGCAAAGTACGTCATAAAGATGATTTTGCATGGCGTGTTCGCATCATCGATAACGACTCTACCTTAAACGCATTTTGTACTCCCGGCGGATACATTTATTTTTACACCGGAATCATAAAATACCTCGAAAATGAAGCCCAATTGGCAGGGGTAATGGGCCACGAAATGGGCCATGCCGATTTGAGACACTCTACCCGTCAAATGACCAAATTATATGGAATTAACATCCTCGTAAGTGCGGCATTAGGCGAAAGAGAAGCGCTAAAACAAATTACTTCTGGTTTAATTGGACTTAAATTTAGCCGTGAGCACGAAACAGAAGCCGATCGCATGTCGGTTGAATATCTTTGTGGTACAACTTGGCCGGCAGATGGTGGTGCAGGATTTTTCGAAAAAATTGAAGCAGCGGGTGGTGCAGCTCCACCTGAATTTTTAAGTACACATCCAAGTTCATCCAACCGAATCACCAATTACCACACCTGGGCAAAAGAAAACAATTGCGGTGGAACAGACAATGGATCAATTCCCTTCAAAAAGTTTCAGAAATTATTCTAAACTACTGAAAAACCACTTTTTTAGAAGCCTGAAAAGCATTTTGATGGATTACGGTGACAATAAAAATCCCCATCAAATCTTCGGGTAAATCAATTCTGTTGCTACCAATCACACGTTCGCGGTAAACTACTTGCCCATTCATGGCAGTAATCAATACCTCGTAAGGTTCGTCTATTTTCGTTTCAATATTTAAGGTGCGCCCAAAATTGAAAATGTAAAAAGCATCGTCTTCCACAATTTCTTCTTTTTTCTCCTCAATCATAGAAAGATTAACGGGGTCAAAGCCTTCTACCTTGGCATAATCGCACACTAAACTCCCATTGTCCCCAAATTCCGCCGTGGCAGTAGCACGAATAAATTGAATATCTAATGAATCATTTGCCACCGTCAAGGCAACATTATTGCTGCTTAAATTTAAATTCCTCCAATTTTTTCCATCTTCAGAAATTGAATAAACCACATGCTCCAA
>JADZFJ010000258.1 GCA_020849935.1 Crocinitomix sp.
CGAATGGCTTTGGGATTTTGGCGATGGTTCAACTTCGACAGAAGAAAATCCAACCTATGCCTATTCCGACGCAGGTATTTACGATATTTTGCTGACCGTGACAACGGATGCGGGATGTACAAATTCAATTTTATATGAAAACTTATACATCACGGCGCTTTTACCCAATTTCACCCTTGAAAACGACTGTTTATCGGAAGAATTTACCTTTGAAAACACATCAACTTTAGTTGCCCCAAGTGTATTTGATTCGTGGGAATGGAATTACGGGGACGGGACAACGGGAGACACCGAAGATGGGGTTCATACCTATACCGAATCTGGAACATACACTGTTTCACTCATTGCGATAAGCACAACTGGATGTCGCGATACGATGGAAAAAATAGTAGAAGTTTATCCCTTGCCATCCGCTGATTTTGAATTTATTGTTGATGGGATTTCGTCTGAAGCTGGTGGGACTGGAGGATGTTATACAAGTGTAGTTACGTTTAACGATTTGTCCTTGATTGATCTCCCCTCTGAAATTGTCTCATGGGCATGGAATTTTGGGGATGGGGCAACATCTGCGCTTGAAAACCCAACGCATTTGTATAGTGAGGAAGGTACTTACACGGTTGAACTTACGGTTATTTCCAATTTTGGATGTGAATCGAGTATTGCGTTTGATGTCAATATGACAAACGGTTTGGCCTATCTTTCGCCCGATACCACTATTTGTCAGAACGGCACTGCTACTGTTGCGGCTTCTAGTTTAGATGGCTCAGTTTATACCTATTCGTGGTCTATTCCCGGTTCGGACGATTCAGAAGAGCAGGTGATTGAAGGTTTAACAGCCGATTATTGGGTTTACGTTTCGGCAATTAATGCAGCAGGTTGTATATCTCCGATGGATTCAATTTTAATTACGGTATTGGATCCAATCACGCTTGAAATCAGTCCGTTTGACACGGCTTGTATTGGTGATTTGTCAGGAGCGACTGTAACCGTAAGCGGTGGAAATGGAGATTACGAGTATGAGTGGACAGCCAACGAGGTGCTTTTAGGGGCGGATGCACCAAGCATTTCTACAAATCCAACCATCACTACTATTTATTGTGTAACGGTATCTGACGGCTGCGAATCGGATCCTGTTTCTATCTGCACACAAACCTACGTGCCGCAGGTACCTGTTTTTACTTCAGATACCACCGAAGGCTGTGAACCTACCGAAATCAATTTTACTGATCTAACCATTGGCGATCCTGATCTCAACATCTCTACGTGGAATATAAACGGAGAAACACTTGAAGGAAACACGGTGTCTTATGTTTTTGAAGAGGCAGGATCCTATGATGTGAAATTAACCGTGTTATCTCCCGAAGGTTGCTACACCAGCACTTCCGTGAACGGGTATATCACTATTCATCCATTGCCTGAACCAAATTTGTATGTTACCCCAAATCCAACCACCTATTTTAATACCTTGGTGGCAGCGGTAAATATTAGTCCAAACATTACCAGCGACTTCTCATGGAAGATGCCCGGTGCTTCGCCCGACCAAGCAGACAGCGATTCGATTGTGGAAATCGTGTATCCAGAATTGGTGAGTGGTAATTACACCATCACCTTAATCGAAACGACGGAATTTGGCTGTGTTGATTCGGCGCAAACGCAGCTGATCATTACAAACGACCAACTCATTTATGCGCCAAATACGTTTACCCCAGATGGGAATAGCCTAAACCAAACTTGGGGAATTTTTATCGAAGGAATTGATATTTACGATTTTCACCTCACGCTTTTTAACCGTTGGGGTGAAATGGTTTGGGAATCCTACAATCCAACTGGTCGTTGGGACGGAACCTATGGTGGACAAGCTGCTCAAGACGGAGTGTATGTATGGAGTATCCAAGCAAAAGATCGAGAAAACGACAAAGTTTATCAGTTTGAAGGAACGGTAAATGTCTTGAGGTAAATAGACAAATTAATATCTCCCGCAGATTTCGCGGATTTTCGCTGATCTAATTGAGAAAAAAAAATCTGTGGTGAAAAAAAATATGTCCCGCAGATTACGCAGATTTTCGCAGATCTAATTGAGAAAAAAAAATCTGTGGAAATCTGTGTAAATCCGTGGTGAAAAAAATATGTCCCGCAGATTTTCGCTGATCTTATCGAGAAAAAAAATCTGTGAAAATCTGTGGTGAAAAATGTACGTCACAAGCGAGACGCTTGCGCCAACGAATTTTCTTTTAAGGACGATTTTCGCAGAGTTGATTGAGGTGAAAAATGTAAGTCAAAAGCGAGACGCTTGCGCCAACGAATTTTCTTTTAATGACGATTTACGCTGATTTATTTACTAATCAAAGTGCATTTTGTGTTTTCTGAAAAACGCATCCCAATCCCATAAAAAGTTGATCATGATTTCATCCATTCGTTTTAAGAAGAGAGGATTAGGTGTCAGCATGTTTTTGAAATACGTTTCTTGATATTCGTTTAATTGAAACTTGTGAAAAACTGCTTTTGACATCCCATACAAGGTGTTTTTTGATGGATGGTTGACACGGTTAATGAATTGGTCGTATTCTTGAATGGCTTTTTCGAAATCTTTTTCTTGAATATCGTAGATCGCTGCAAATTTTCGAACGATTTGGGAACGAATTTCTTTTGCTTCTGAAACTTCAAAATGATTGTCTAAATACCGCAGATTTCCAACAATTACCACTAAAAGAAATTTATCTTCGGCACTTTCAGGAATTTCGGGGGTCGAAATAAACGCATTGTCATCAAGAATCATTGCACGCACATCGCTAAACCCATTTTCTGTAATCTCCAACAATGAGTTCACAAAAACGTTGGCTAGTTTATTCGTGTCTAATCTTTTTTTTATGAGTCTTCCAATCATACTGCGGGGATATGTTTCTTAATGGGCTAAGTTAAGGCTTTGAAGCGTTGCTAAAAAAGGGGACTCGCGAAGTTTTCCACAGTCAAAAGTTGAGACCTGTTAACTTCCTATTTTTTTGGAGGTACTAATCCAATTCCTTTTGCATAGGTGAGCATAAAATGATAGGCCTCATTGTAATCATTCCGGATTTTCCCTTCTAAAATGGCTTCTTTGATTTCATTTTTTAGGATTCCCACTTGTTTACAAGGTTCCATTTTAAAAATTTGCATGATTTCTTGGCCAGAAATAGGTGGTTGAAAATTGCGAATATTATCCTTCTCTTCCACCGCCTTCAATTTTCGGCGAACATTTTCAAAATTCCGACGATACTTTTGCACCTTCATTTCATTTTTTGAAGTGATGTCGGCATTACACAAGGTCATTAAGTCATCGATGTCATCTCCCGCTTCAAATAATAATCGGCGCACTGCCGTATCTGTTACCGTTCCATTCACCAAGGCAATTGGACGCAGGTGGAGTCGTACCAATTTTTGTACGTATTTCATTTTGGCATCCAAAGGCAGCTTTAACCGTTGAAAGATGCTTTCTGTCATCCGTGCTCCTACTTCCTCGTGCCCATGAAAGGTCCAACCTGCAGAAGGATGAAAACGTTTGGTTTTTGGTTTGGCAATGTCATGCAAAATGGCTGCCCAACGCAACCACAGATCGTTGGTGTTTTCGCAGATATTGTCTAACACCTCGAGGGTATGATAAAAATTATCTTTATGTCCTTTGTTGTCAATGAATTCGACCCCGTGTAAGGCTGTCATTTCCGGAAAAAACGAATGCAACAATCCACTGTCAAAGAGCTGTGTAAATCCAATGGATGGTTTATTGGAAAGAATGATTTTGTTCAATTCGTCTGTAATTCGCTCTTGTGAGATAATTTCCAACCGGTGGACATTTGCTTTAATCGCATTAAACGAAGTTGGTTCGATTTTAAACCCTAATTGGGCCGAGAATCGTATGGCTCGCAGCATTCGCAAGGGATCGTCCGAATAAGTTGTTTCTGGAACTAATGGGGTGCGAATGAGTTTATTCTTGAGGTCTGTCAACCCATCAAACGGATCAATGACTTCGCCAAACGAACTTCTATTTAAACTAATTGCGAGTGCATTAATGGTAAAATCGCGTCGATTTTGGTCGTCTTCTAAACTTCCATTTTCGACAATCGGTTTCCGTGAATTACGTTCGTACGATTCTTTTCGAGCGCCAACAAATTCAATTTCTAAATCGTCACACATAAAAGCCGCGGTTCCAAAATTTTTGTAATACGCTACCTTTTTGACATTTAATTTATTGGCGACTGCTTCGGCCATTTCCAACCCATTTCCCAAAACCACAATATCAATGTCCTTGGATGGACGTTTGAGCAAAAGATCGCGCACAAATCCACCGATTACAAATGCGGAAACGCCATTTTCGGCAGTAACTTCACGAACGGCAGTAAAAACGCGATGGCTTATATTTTCTTTTAGATTCAACTTATTTTCGAATTATGGTGACTTCGCTATTTTCACCAATTTTAATTATTTGTGAGGGTTTTCCGTTGGGATTTGGCAAGGGAAGATGAACAATATAATCGACGTTATTTTTAATTTCTGGGTCAATCTCTTCCAAACTATTCAGGTAAGGTTGATTTGAAATATTCGCAGAGGTCGAAACCAAGCCACATTTCGCTTGGCGTATCAATTCTGAACAAAACGTATCAGAAGTAACCCGCACTCCAATACTTTGATCTTCGCCCAAAACTTGGGGCGCTACGTACTGACCTTTTGGGTACACAATCGTCAATGGACGATCAGAAAAATCAATCAAATCGTAACAAACCTCTGGAATCATTTTAACATAACGTTGCAACAAGGCTTCATTATTGACCAAAACGATTAAATTTTTTGAGC
>JADZFJ010000259.1 GCA_020849935.1 Crocinitomix sp.
ACCCTTCAAATTCAACTTTTTCTTTGTAGGACAATTTAGCTTTCTTCTTTTCAGGTTCGACAATTGGCGCAACAACTTTTACCTTTTCACGATCTTCTTTTTCGGTTTTTTTAACCTCCAATTCATCCTGTTTCAAATATTCGCGATACGCCGTGTAATTGCCTAAAATGTCCTTCACCTCGCCCTCACCTTTAAAATAAAGCGTATGATCCACCAATTTATCCAAGAAATATCGATCATGGGAAACGATGATTAAACATCCTTCAAAACCTAATAAGTATGATTCTAAAACACTTAAGATAAAAATGTCCAAGTCGTTGGTGGGCTCATCCAGAATTAAAAAATTGGGATTTTTAATCAAGATGGTCATTAAATACAACCGTTTCTTTTCTCCTCCACTTAACCTCTCAACGTCCATGTAATGCATGGAACGAGGGAATAAGAATTTCTCCAGAAATTGGGCAGCCGACATTTTTTTCCCTTTTTCCAAAGGAATATATTCGGCAATGTCGGTAATTACTTCCAACACTTTTTTGCCTTCTTTAAACGTCGCGCCACTTTGGTGATAATAGCCCATCACCACGGTATCACCAACACTAATTTTGCCTTTAGACGGCTCTTCTGCTCCACACAACATATTCAAAAAAGTAGACTTGCCGGTTCCGTTCGACCCAACAACCCCCATTTTTTCTCCTCTTTTGAAATTATAATCTAATTCGTTAATGATTTTTTTGTCTCCAAACGATTTTCCAATCTTGTGCAATTCCACAATTTTAGAACCCAAACGGTTCATCTGTGTTTTAATCTCAAGTTCATCGGTATTAATCCGTTGACTAGCAGTTTCTTTTAAACCTTGAAAAGCATCCACCCGAGCTTTTTGTTTGGTTCCTCTTGCTTTCGGCTGACGACGAATCCATTCAAGTTCGGTACGCATGGTATTTTGTGCCTTATCAATCGTAGCTTGCAAAATCTCTTGGCGCTCAAACTTTTTTTCTAAATAATAAGAGAAATTACCGTTGTAGCGATAAATTTGAAGATCTTCTAATTCAAAAATTGCGGTACACACCACTTCCAAAAAGTAACGATCATGCGTCACCATTATAATCGCTGATTTCGATTTCGCCAAATAGGCCTCTAGCCATTCAATCATGTCCAAATCAAGGTGATTCGTTGGCTCATCCAAAATCATTAAATCGGGTTCGTTGATCAAAATTTTAGCAAGGGCAACTCGCTTTTTTTGACCCCCCGATAATTCACCAATCGGCTGCATTTTGTCCTCGATTTTTAGTTGAGACAAAATGGTGTTTACTTTTACTTCGTAATCCCATGCATTGGTCGAATTCATCAATTCGAACGCTTTTTCATACGCCTCTGTATCATCCGGATTTTTAATCGCCAATTCATAATTTCGAATGGCTCTATTTTCTTGTGTATCCGTCGCTAAAACCTCATCAAAAATTAAATGCGTTGGATCAAAATTTTCAGCTTGTTCTAAATAATCTACTCGAATATCTTTACGGTAAACAATTCTACCGCTGTCCTCTGTTCCATCGCCACATAAAATTTTTAAGAGGGTTGATTTACCATTCCCGTTTTTGGCAACAATGGCCACCTTTTCTCCTTTGTCAATCCCAAAGGTAAGGTCTTTAAAAATAACACGTTCACCAAAAGATTTGGTTAAATTTTCTACGGATAAATAATTCATAATTATCGGATGCGATCTAAGGAATTTACTAGGTTTTCGTCGTTTTTAATTCCTCGAATAGCCAGATAAAGAAATGCAATAGTTGGAATCAAAAAGAAGAATCCTAATTCCATAAAAAAAGTAACCTCTACTTTGCCAAGGCCTTGTTTTTCGATACCTTCCACAATAAGCGATTTCCCAAAATAATAAATCGCATAAATTCCGATCACAAAAATGACATGAAAAAACAAATTTAGCCGACAAAGTAACAATTGTCTTTTTCTTCTTTTGAAAAAGATTAAGGTCAAGAAAGTTAAGGCAATAAGTGAGATATAAATAAACTTAATCGGCATTTTTGCGATTTCCAATCCATCTTGCCCGATCACACCATCCTTGCCAAAATCAGCGAGCATTTTTACATCTCCATCTGCACTCCCAATTTCGATTGAAAAAACTGGGAAAAACAAAAGCAATGACATACAAATAATTGCCAATGCGAGGTAAATTGTTTGAATTCGTTGTATCATAAAATTTAATACTTTCCGCAAATATACGCATCGTTACCCTAAATGCGACAAAAAGCTTGGAGAATGTGTGAGGGGATTTTTTAGCGAGGAAAAACAATGTTCATGCACGCCGCACAAATTTTAACCGAATTATTTTTCCAATCCCCGTAAAAAACCAATCATCTTTTCAACCGCCTGACTTCGGTGAGAGATTTTATTTTTTTCTGCAAGGGACATTTCCGAAAAAGTGGCTTCAGATCCAAGCGGCTTGAAGATTGGGTCGTATCCAAATCCTTCTGTTCCGGATTTTTCTTGGGTGATTTCTCCTTCAATGGTTCCTTGAAATTGGGTTTCTACACCGTCAATAATCAACGATATCACTGTTCGAAATTTTGCCTGGCGGTTGGTAATTCCTTGCATTTTTTCTAAAACCAAGTCCATATTATTATGCGCATCCCCATTTTCCCCTGCGTAACGTGCCGAATAGACCCCAGGTTCACCTCCCAAGGCATCAATTTCTAATCCGGAGTCATCGGCAAAACAATTTACGTGATATTTTTTTGAGATATAAGTCGATTTGAGGCGCGCATTGCCTTCGAGGGTGTTCTCGGTTTCAGGAATATCCTCAAAACATTCAATTTCGTCCAAGGTTTTTACGGAAATCCAATTTGGCAATAATCGCTGAATTTCTGTGGCTTTGTGTTGGTTGTGTGTGGCAATAATAAGTTCCATGGCGAGGTTTTTAGCGGTTGAATGCTTTTGCGAGGGTTTGCTTACATTCGTTTCTATATATTTGTACAAAAGTAGGTGATTATTTTACATGTTAAAAGATTTAATCAAAGAAGGCGGTCTATACGCTGTGGCGAATTTAATTACAAAGGGATTTAGCCTTTTGTTAATTCCATTTTACGCCGACTATTTTACACAATCAGAATACGGCATTTTGGCGATGTTAGGAATTGCCGGTGCTATAAGTGCAGCGGTTTTCTCTTTTCAGATTTATCAAGGAGTTGGTCGATACATTGCCGAACCCAATTTGACAAAAAGAGAACAACAAGCCATTGCGTCGACAGGGCTTTGGTTTACTATTTTTAGCTATGCCGGCTTTGTTTTGCTGGGGTTTCTTTTTAAAGACATCGTAATTTCATTGTTGTCGGAAGATCAACGAATTTTGGATTCGACCTATATCTGGTGCCTTTTTGCCATTGGCGCAAACGGTATTTTTTATACGCTTAATGTGCAATTAAAATTCATGCGAAAAATTAAAGAATTTTCATTGACCAGTTTTTTGCACGCCATCTTAAATATCGGTTTTATTCTCCTGTTTGCGTTGGGATTAGATTATCGGATTGACAGTGTTTATATGGCTACATTAGTGGTAACACCTTTGTTGATTTTACTGCAATTGTACTATTTAAAAGGACATTTAATTTTCTATTTTGGTAAAAAGGAATTAAAAAAATTATTCACTTTTAGTTCGCCATTAATTTTGGCCTCGGTGGCTTATCTGATTTTAAATTTTACGGATCGAATTTTTATTAAAGAGATTTCAGGCGCCCTATCAGAGGTTGGGATTTATGACATGGCCTTTAAATTTTCAGCTGTTGTTTCTCTCATCATTGTATCCATTCAATCGGCCTTGGCGCCTATTGTTTACGAAAAACATCAACTGGATTCAACTCCGTTTGAAATGGGCAAGGTACTTCGTTTATTTTTTGGATTAGGAACTTTAGGGGTCTTGATTCTTTCCTTTTTTTCGTACGAAACACTGTATATTTTTACCACCCCAGCCTATTATGAAGCTAGTTCATTCATGCCTTTGTTTTACTTGACCGTTTTAATGACAGGTTTAGGGATGTTTTCGGTTGGTTTGCATTTGAAGAATAGAACTAAAATTATTCCATTTATTGTGGTAGGAACCGCGCTCTTAAATGTGGTTTTAAATTATCTATTTATTCCAACTTATTGGCTAATGGGGGCGGCCTTGGCCACGTTGATTGCCACTTTTTTTAATAATTTTATTCTTTTCTATCTTTCTCAAAAATTATACAAAATTCCGTTTGACACGGGCGAATTTCTGAAAATTTCGGTGGTCTTCTTACTACTCATGTTTGGCGGTGGTTATTTTATTTTGTTAGATAAGTGGGAATATGGTTGGCTATTTGGGTTCAAAATCGCAGGAATTACAATTTATCTTTTACTTTTGATTCAACTGAAAATAATTCGCTTGGACCAAATTTTAAACTTCTTAAAGGCAAAAAAAGGTGATTAAGAAACTAAAATTAAAAATTGGACAATTAGGCATTCGTTTGATCAGATTTACTGCTCGAAAAGCGAAACTTGATTTAATCAGAATCGCGTATGCAGAAAATGGGATTTCTAAATCGTATAATCTAACAGCCTCTGGGGAACACTATTTTATTTCCAACTACCTTCCAACAATTTTAAAATCTGAAAAGCCAGTTTTATTAGATGTAGGTGCAAATGTGGGTGAATATGCAAACCTTTTAAGAAAAACATTTCGCACCGCTGAAATTCACAGTTTTGAACCAAATCCTTCCACTTTTTTACAACTTCAAAAAAATTGTCCGGCTCCAACTCATTGTATCAACTTGGGAATTGGCGAAACCAGTGGAGAAATTGATTTGTTTTTTGATTCATCTCAGCCAACAAGCGTACAAGCTACTTCGGATCCTGAAATCCTAAAAACCATTGCAAAACCTGACCAAATTACAGCCGTTAAAATTCAAATCAGTTCATTGGATGATTACTGCGAACAGCATCAAATCACTCAAATTGATTTACTAAAAATTGACATTGAAGGCTTTGAATTAGAAGCATTAAAGGGAGCCAAAAACTTGCTTGCCAATGGAGCAATTAAGGTGATTCAATTTGAGTTTAATGAAGTAAATATTGTAAAACGGCGATTTTTAAAAGATTTTTTTGACCTTTTGCCCGGATTTAATTTTTATAGATTAGACGAAAAGCGGTTAATTCCACTCAACGAATGGCAACCAATTCATGAGATTTTCCTTTTTCAAAACATTGTCGCAATTAAAAAATGAATCCGCTCATTTCCATAGTTGTTCCAATTTACAATACCGAAGCGAATTTGGCCGAAACGATTGAATCGGTCATCCATCAACTTTATACCAATTGGGAATTACTTTTAATTGACGATGGTTCGACCGATTCTTCCGCACAAATTTGTCAGGAATATGCTCAAAAAGATCAACGCATTCAGTATCATTTTAAAGCTAATTCAGGACAAGCAGCTGCGCGTAATTTAGGTATCAATTTATCTAAAGGCGAATACGTTGGATTCCTTGATTCGGATGATTTGTGGACACCTGAAAAATTGTCGCAACAACTCGACGAAATTCAAAAATTTAGCCCTGATTTTATGTATGGGTTGGGGTATTTTTATCACCCAGAAAAAGAGCAGCCACTCGAAAAATATGATTGGATTACAGGGGAAATGAATGGAAAAGATTTTTTTCAATTGTTGTATCATTCGTGCGCTGTCAATACCAACACAGTGCTTGTAAAAAAATCACTTTTCGAAAAAGTTGGACTGTTTAATGAAGATCAAGAAATGAGGGGAACAGAAGATTGGGACTTATGGCTGCGCATTGCTCAATCCGTTGAAAAAATTTACGGTTCACCTTCTCGAAACGTGTATTACCGAATCCATCCTGGGGGAATCCATCTCCAGCATGTGCGAATGTATAAGGGAAAAGCAAAAATTTATGCGCAATATGATTCCGATCCAACAATTCCTCGCCTTCGGAAATTGCGCCAGTACCGATATGTTTACCGTGAATTAATGAACTTTTTGTGGATTGAAAATCGAACAGATGAACTAAAATTAGCCTTCAACGAATTCAAGAAAAAAGACCGATTTGGGTTAGGAACTTTAAAACAACGACTGTTAATTCACCTCCTGCCAATGAAAGGATTTATGTGGATCAGTCAAAAAATCCTCTACCGCATTTCTTATCGACTGGAACAAATTACTTACTGGCTTTTTTTGAAATGAAGAAGCATCAAATCCTACATATTGTGTCGTGGTTTCCAAGTGAGGAAAATCCTACAAGTGGGAGCTTTGTGCTAGATCATGTCAAAGGTTTGCAAGATCATTGTGAAAATACGGTCTTACATATTCAATTTAGCGAAAACAAAAAATCAACCAAAACAGAAATTTACGAAGGAATTAAGGTCATTCGAATCAGCCTAAAACCCTTTTTAAATCGCTGGCGCATAAAGGAAATTTTAGCCAAAAAAGCGATTGGTCAATTTCTGAAAAAAAATGCCGCTCAATTTGAAGCAATCAACTTTTATGGCGCTTATCCAAATGGAATTGGAATTGGGAAATTCAAACAAACCTATCCACAGATTTCTTTTTCCATTACCGAAGTTTGGTCGGCTTACCATTATAATTTTAATTTACCCGAAAACAGCAAGGGAAAACAACGAATTGCCTCCATATTTTCTCATGAAATCCCTTTGTTTGTCGTGTCCTCTGCTTTGGGGCAAGATCTTCGAAATTTTACAAAACAACCGAATTTATCATACACCATCCTTCCAAATTCAATCGATGCGGATCTTTTCAACTTTATCCTCCCAGAAAAAAAATCAGGGAGGACATTCGCCAGCATTAATCATTGGAGTCGGGTGAAAAATCCAGAAGTTTTAATTGAAGCTTTTGCGGATTTATTGATTGAATTTCCGGATTCAAAATTAATTTTAGGTGGAAGTGGTGAATTGATTCCAACCATGACAAATTTAGTGAATCAGTTAAATTTGACTGAAGCCGTTCAATTTTTAGGTAATTTAACCCGTCAAGAAGTTGCAAGGACCTTGGCACAAGCGAATGTTTATTGCCAATCTTCTCATTACGAAACATTTTCAATTATTTGTGTGGAAGCTTTAGCGGTTGGACGACCTGTGATTGCGACAAAGATTGGCGGAATGGTTGATTTTATTCATGAAACAAAAGGAATTTTAGTCCCCGAACAGACAAAAGAAGGATGGTTAAACGCACTGAAAAAAATGATTCACACATACGACCAGTTTGACCTTGAAAAAATTTCATCGGAGATCTGCGATCGTTATAATTCGAAAACAATAAGTACCTTGTATTTCAATGAGCTGGTTCATTAAAGATAAAGTGATCGTGTTGATCTCTCCAGAACCTTGGGGAGAAAATTTTGTGTCTAAACACCACTATGCGAATTATTTAGCCAAGAACAATAAAGTGTATTTTCTAAATCCAGCCGATGGTTCGGCTAAATTTCCCTTGTCAGGGATGGACATTCGCACAAAAAAGATCCATGAAAATTTAACAATTGTATCTTATAAAAACTTGATTCCGAGGTTAAACAGCTTGCCAAAATTTATTCAAAAATCAACCTATCGCCAGCAAATTCAGCGCTTAAAAAAGCTTTTAAATCTCTCTAAAATAGACTTGATTTGGAGTTTTGATCCCAATCGATTTTTTGACCTCAGCCATTGGAAAACAGAAAAAACAATCTATCACACGGTTGATTTTCACCCAAAGGCAAAATTTGAAAAAGACATCGTGCTAGGTTCGAATTACTTTTTTGGGGTGGCCGACCTCATTTTAGAAGAACATCAAGTCTATCGGAAAGGAATGGTCATTCCGCATGCAAGTGATTTAGATGGATTTAACACAAAAATCGAACTGCAATTACCGGGACAAAATAAAATTCGCGCTATTTACACGGGAAATTTTCACCAAGACATTAATTATGAGGTGTTAAAATCGCTCGCAAAAGATAATTCGGATGTTGATTTTATGCTGATTGGTCCTACCGCACCATCAAATTTATCTTCCAAAAACACGATTGAAAAAGAAGATTTTACCGCGCTAAAAAACTTAGAAAATGTCTTTTTTCTAGGAAATATTCCCCCTTCACATTTAATGTCTTACCTAGAATTGGCGGATATCAACCTGGTTCTATTTAAAAAATCACAGGAAAAAAAACATTGCAGTCCGCACAAATTAATGGCTTATTTTTATTCAGGGAATCCTACCTTGTCTAATTATATCGATGCGCATAAAAACAGTGAAACAAACCTACTGTTAATGGCGAAAAATGATGCTGAAATTTTAGAAAAATTCCACGAACTAAAAACGAATCTTACGCTTTACAAATCGCCCGAATTAATCCAACTTCGCCGCAATTTTGCCATTGAAAACTCGTACCAAACAAGGATTCATGAAATCGAAAAAATTCTGAACGACTAATGCCATTTTTTTCAATCGTCATACCAACCTATAACCGCGCAAATTTGATTGAAAAAACGATTAGTTCGGTTTTGTCTCAAGATTTTGTTGATTTTGAGATTATTGTGGTGGACGATGGAAGCACCGACGCCACACAAGGGGTTATTCAGGAAATTAATGACCCTCGCATCCGTTATATTCATCAAGAAAACGGAGAACGGGGAAAAGCACGAAATACCGGGGTAAAAAACGCAAGTGGCTCCTATGTTTTTTTCTTAGATTCGGATGACCTGATTTATCCCGATCATTTATCACACGCGTTCAAAAACCTTGAATCACTTGAATTTCCAGTTTTTTTTCACAGTCGGTACGAACTTTTGGAGGGAAATTCGAAAGGGAAATCAACCCAGCTAAATAAAAAAAATCTCCTTCAAAAAGTACAAGAACAAAACCAGTTCGCTTGTCAATTTTTTTTACGAAAATCAGAAGCTTTGCTTTGCCCATTTTCAGAAAATCGCCAGTTAAAAATTGGAGAAGATTGGGAGGTGATTTTAAAAATTGCGCAACGTTATCCTCTTCATTTTTCTAACCATGTTACTGCTGCCATTGTGGTGCACGGCAACCGAACCATGGAATTAGCTTCAGAAAAAGACATCCTTCGTTCGCGCGATATTTTGGTGGAAAATTTAAAAACCGATTCCCTGATTTCGACAAAGGTTAGGGAGAATGTTTGGGTCGAACTCACCACCTTGGCTGCGCTATCAGCTGCGATCGCCAAAAATAAAAAAACGGCATGGTCGCTTTGGCTCAAAGGAATTAAAAAAAGGCCGCGACATATCTTAAAACGAAGAACATTCGCTATTTTTAAAAAAATTATTGTTGGATGGAGAAACTAAAAGTAATTCACGTACTGTACTCAGGCCTTGGTGGGCACAGTAATGTAGTTTTTCCACTTTTAGAAACCGATTTTGGCAAAAATCATATCAATATTTTAGTTTTTTTCGGAGTCGAGCCCATGTTGCCGGCTTACCGAGATTATTGTAAAAAATTGGGAATTAATTATTTTACCATCGAGAAAAAACCAAAAAGATACCTGAATGCATTTGCTTCGTTTAAAAAATTAATCCGTGCACAAAAACCAGATCGGATCCTGATTCACAGCAATGAATTAATTATCCCAAGCATTCGTTATCGCAATAAAAATTCTGAATGTGATGTGTATTATATCGAACACGAAAACAATGCAACCAAAGGATTTGTCTTGAATTTTTTGAGTAAATACGCACTCAAAAGAGCTGATGCAGTGATCTGTCTCACTGAAAATTATCAAAAAGAGCTTACCGATAAATACCATCCAAAAGTACCTACTGTTGTAATTCCAAATGGGATCAACACGGAAAAATTTCATCCTTCCATCTTAAAATCGTCCGAGCAAATTATCCTCGGAATGGCTTCTCGCATGATTCCTGGTAAAGATCATCCGATCCTTTTAAGATCTTTTAAAAAGGTGGTAGAAACCTTTCCAACGGCACATTTAAACATTGCAGGGATTGGCGAAACATTGGATGAAATTCAACAATTAACCCGTTCGCTCGGTTTAGAAAATCACGTTTCTTTTTTGGGAATGTTGGACGAAGAAAATTTAATTAAGTTTTACAAAGAACTTAATTTGTATGTTTTAGCCACCAAAAGTGAAACCATGAGCACAGCTATTTTACAAGCAATGGCCAGTGGTTTGCCTGTCATTTCATCAAATATTCAAAATAATACCGAATTAATTGACGATGGTG
>JADZFJ010000260.1 GCA_020849935.1 Crocinitomix sp.
TAATGTGATGTATTTCTGTGTCGCGACCATCAACCGCCGCATTCCCGACATGAATAACCCCATTCCATGGGCCGGTGCCGTATGCTGATTTTAATCGGTTATTGCAAATTGAAATATTGGATGATCTATTAACTATTCCAATCGAACTTATATTCCCAAATGAGCCTGGGCTATATCTATCCACCGTTATATGTCTTAATTGGACATAATGCGCTGAATCAAATTCAAATGCATAATCATCTGTATACCCTGGTCCGTTGTAAACTACATCATTCGAATCAAGTGTCTCTGATTGGATAACAACCCATGATGAGTCGCTTCCGCCTTTTATGTAACCGATGTTTATATTATCACCATAAATGCCTGAACGAACATTCAAATACACAGAATCGCAAATGCCATATCGGGTCAAACTATCTATTGCGATTTGTAAACTTGAGAAGTCAGCAGATTCGCCATAAACAGTATAATGCCCATTAAATTTTATCGAAAGTTCTGTTTGACTTGTGTCAAAAAGCGTGAACGGATCTGTTAAACCATTAGGTAAGGTTGGCCAAGCCCGTACTATTTTATGACCCGTTGTCACCACATGATCGCCTAAATAAACATCTACTGTGTCCAGAGTAGCCAGTGCACCTGTCCAAATTACCGATGGCAAGGCAACACCATCTATTTCCCATTCAAGGGTTGCTGATGTTAATAATTCGGTTCCCGTATTGACCAATAAAGCCCAAATATGTTTGGTTGAATCGCAAATCGTTGGCACATCAAAACCTACAAGCCTTGCATTGCTGCTATGCGGTGTAAATTCGTCCGCTCCAATAGTTGGTTCTGTCAGATCTCTTACTTCATTGTCAATATCATCGACCACCTCTACTGGCAAGGTATCAGATAGAAAAGGGGATACATTATCTTGATTCAAATGTAGATTGATTTCAGAAATGAACTGCGGATCACCCCAGACAGAATTATCATCATAATCCGTATTTTCAAGCCATTGTGCCATATTCCAATCAGAACCTGAAGGATTGGCAAACAATACGTGGCCAATCTTATCATCATGATATGGTAAAACTGGGTTTGCGTAGTACACATTATAATCCCAATAAATATTAGCGGCTTCTTCCAACATCAAAGCAGATTTAAAATCCAAAAATCGATCACAACTTTTAAGAAAAAAGATATTATTATAACTTTCAAAATCTGTCACACCACTTTCCAATATCAAGATGCCGGTTAGACATCCCGTGGTAAGCATATTTGCGACGGTATTATGATTAAACTTGATGTATGAGACATTGCTGAAATGAACACTACCAATTATGTTATTATAGATAAGAAATGGATCGACTTCGGTTCCATCTGAGTTGTTTATTCTCAATCCTTTTCGGCCTAAGTCGTTATTTTTTATTTCAACTATACCCGAAATTTCATCAAAAGTGGCCAAGATATTGCTTCCTGAAATCAATCTATTGAAATTATTTTCAAAAATTAAACCATCACAATATTTCAAAGAAATTCCTCCTTGTGATCTATTGCCTAAGTCATTATCCTTAATTACGATGTTCGTTTTATCGCCAAGTGAATTACCGCTAATAAAAAGGCCAGTGCAATAAAGAATTTGGTTTCCTATAATATTAATGTCCGTAAAATCACCACTTGCTCTAAAAACTATAGCCCCATAACCAGTAATTCCTAAGTAACCGAATTTATTGCCTAAAAAAGAGATATTGGCGCAAGTATCCTCTAACTCAAAGCTTGACCATGACTCAAGCGGATTTGATTCAGCGAAGGTCATATTTTGGACCGTTATATTTTCAATTTTATTAAAAATCCATCTACCTGTAACAACTACATTATCTCCAGTTTCTGAAATACTTTGGATAGTTAAATGAGTAGTGTCTAATCCAGGTATATCTGTAAAAATTACTGTTTCAGGAAAGAGACCGTTTTGAAAATTCAATGTAACGTCGCCACACATTCCCGAGGTTTTTAAGGCAATAACAGCTTCTTGGATATTTAAAAAATCGGCATAATATTCACCAATCGTGAATGAACCTTTCAAGTGAGAACCAGAAATAGTAGTTGATGCAGTGTCATTAGATGTAATTCCATCAAAATGCCAATTTTCGTTGGCGGTCCACACGGAGATATCATAAGCTAAATCTCCATCAAAAATAAACGGTGAAAGATGTAGGTTGAAAATAGTATCTCCGGCTGGTAAATTCCCAGTCCAATAAAATGAATCGACCTCATCATTAATATCAAAAAATAAATAAGCACCTAATAAAGTGTCCGGTCCATGGTTCGTAAAATTGACGATTAAACCAAGTAAGCTATCGCAGGATACAGGAGCTACGATTTCAATTAATTCTAAATCGATTGTATCAACGCCAAATCTATATGCTCCTAAAGAAGGAGGTATCTCTCTTGATTTAGATTCTAAATCCTTTACAATCGGATAAATTCCGTTTCCTTGACCAAAAAGCGCAGGGTTTTCTTGAATTCTTAGATTTTCATTTGTGAAAAATAGAGGGTCTACATTAAAAGAGTTTGGCCCATAACCAGCCAACTGCCATGCTTCAAATGATGGATATGAAGGTGAAAACAAACCTCCATTTAAAAAAATGTCATTATAATCAAAAAATGCGCTCAATGGATCCATTGTTAGGAAGTCACCTGAAGTGCTATTTTGAAATATTGTGTTTTCACAATTGAAATTGGATACATCGCTGAAATCCATCAAATCGTATGGTTCGTCCTCATCTTCATCCAACATGAGATGAATGCTATTAAATTTTAAATAAGTGTTTTCTACGTTTTGGAAACTTACGGTATTCGCAATTGAATTTGTTATAGCATTGTTCCAAATTTCATTTTCGGAAAAATCACAATTAATGGCTCCGAGCGCAATTCCATGCTCTATTTTTAAATAATTATTTGAAACATGGATTCGATCATTAGAATTTTGAAATCTAATTCCGTAAAGTTGTTCATTATAGCCATAAGGCAAAGCAGTAAGAAGTACATTCTGATTAATATCAATACTGTCGGAATCTTTACAATTGATTCCACAGATTGTAAAATCTTTTAATAGATTGTTTTCAAAAAGGCAATTCGTACTTCCATTGGCATAAATAGAAGCAGCACCATCTTCTATCTCACAATTACTTATTTTTATGCTGTCATCAAAAAAAAGAGTAATTACTGCTTGCGAACCAAGTAGACTGTTAATATCTGGTCCAAACATGTCGTTTCCCACCATGGTCTTCATAGTACAACGATCAATCAGAATATTGTCGCTGCCATTAATAA
>JADZFJ010000261.1 GCA_020849935.1 Crocinitomix sp.
AATTGTCGAAGAAAATTTGCCTATTTCGGAGGATGAAGATTCAATTTACAAAGATGAAAAAGGTGTTTATCACTTTACTCCCGAACAAAAAGCAAACCGTCAAAAACGTTTGTACGAAATTGAACGTACTAAAAAAATTAAGGTTGAGCAAGAAAAGAAAAAACGTCATTACGAAGAAAAAATGAAGTTGAAAGAGCAAAAGAAAGCTCAAAATCAAGTTCCTTCAACCAAGAAAAAAACGGAGCCATCAGATAAACCAATCGAAAACCGCCGTACAGAAAAGAAACAACCCGTTGAACCGCCAAAAGGTCTTTGGAAAAAATTCTTGTATTGGTTGAACGATTAATGTATCGCTTAAAAGATTGATTGAAAATTTTCTTCATTTAATCTGCATTTTTAACTTGTTCGTTGATTCGATCATATTTTTTTTTTAGTTTCAAACCCTATCTTTAAGCGTTTAATTACCTTCGTAATAATTTTAGTACACCGTTCATGAAAATCAGACACTATATAATTCTTGCCATTTTCATTCTTTTCAACGTTTTGGTCGTGATGTCGCTCAATTTTGCTGGCAAAGAAGACGAAAAGGAGGAAAAATCCAGCGAATTGTTTGTTCCAACACTCAGCGCAACCAAAATTGTCAATGCACCTGAAACATTTAACATTTCTGGAAATGGAACAGTTTCTTCTTTTAACGCAGTGGATTTGGCCTGTGAAGTACAAGGAAAACTAAACAAAGGAGCACATGACCTCAAACCAGGAATAAAATTTAAAAAAGGTGATTTATTGTACAAAATCAACAATGCGGATGCACTTTACACCCTGCGTTCTCGCAAAAGTTCATTCCTAAATGTGGTCGCTAATTTATTGCCAGATATTAAAAACGATTTTAGTTCTGAATACGATAAATGGTCAGATTTTATCAATGAAATTAAACTAAATGATCCGCTTCCGCAAATGCCAGCATGGAAAACCAATAAAGAAAAAATATTTATCTCCTCGCGAAATGTCTTAACCGATTATTTTTCGATCAAAGCCTTGGAAGAACAATTAAATAAATACATGGTGTATGCCCCATTTAGCGGGGTGATTACCGATGTTTATGCCACTGATTTTTCCGTCGTAAATCCTGGAACTAAAATTATGCGGGTGGTAGAGACGAATAATTTCGAAATCGCTGTGCCTATTCCGTCTGATCAATTAAAAGGAGTAAATGTAAATTCAGAAGTAGCAATTTTTACTTCAACCGGCGAACACAAAGGTGGTGGTAAAGTGGTTCGAATCTCAGAAGTCATTAATAAATCCACCCAATCTGTCTATGTCTATGTTAAACCAATTGCTTTTGATAACCAAGAATTTACTGAAGGTGAATATGTACGGGTAGATATTTTAGAGAAAGCAGAACATGTTGGTGTCAGATTGCCTTTAACGGCGGTGGTGAATCATAAAATTTACCTGTACAATGCAAAAGATTCTACCTTGACTCCACGCGATATTTCGGTTTTAAACACCAATCAAAAAGGAGTTTTTATTGCAGATCTTCCAGAAAATTCGGTTGTGATTACACAAGAGGTTCTAAACTTCACCGATACGTCTAAATTCAAAGTTTTGATAAAATAGTATGAAATCACTTGTCGCTTTTTTTATCAAAAAACCAATTTGGGCAAATGCCGCTATTTTATTGGTAGGACTTTTCGGAGGATATAGTCTCCTTACCATGAACCGCTCGTTTTTTCCTGAATTGGATCCTAAAACGATACTGGTAAATGTGATGTATCCAGGCGCCTCTCCTCAAGAAATGGAAGAAGGCGTGACCATTAAAATTGAGCAAGCTTTACGTGGAATTGATGGAATTGATTTGATCAACTCAACTTCTGCGGAAAATACGAGTATGATTCGAATTGTGGGCCTCGAAAATGCCGACATGGACGAAGTGTATAAAGACGTTGAAAATGCGGTAAGTTCCATCAATTCATTCCCACAAGGCGCTGAAAAACCAATTATTACACGCTTAAAATCCAATCCAATGTCCGAAATGGTGGCAACGATTGGGTTAAAAGGGAGTAAAGATTTAAACGTCCTAAAAGCTGAGGGTGATAAAATTGAAACCGATTTGTATGCTTCGGGTTTGATTTCTTTGATTGATTTAAAAGGATTTCCAGTTCCTGAGATCGTCATTGAGGTGAAAGAACATGAGTTGTTGCGGTATGGAATTAAAATTGATGAGATTTCATTGGCGATTCAACAAAAAAATCAAGATTTAACAGGAGGGATTTTACGGAGTAGTGAAGAAGAATTGATTATCCGTTCGCGCGAACGCACCACCGATCCGAAAGAAATTTCTGAAATTGTGATCCGAACAACGCCCGAAGGACAAGTCACCACAATCGGAGATCTAGCCACGGTACGAAGTACGTTTTCTGAAAATTCGAACGAAGTTTTTTCAAAAGGAATGCCAGCTGTTTCGATTGATGTTAAAAAAACACCCGACCAAGATTTAGCTGAAATCACCGATTTTGTTAAGGAATATATTAAAGAATATAATGCAGGTGATCATCCAGCGAAATTGACCTTAGAATACGAATTTGCAGCTTCTTTACAGGATCGGATCGACCTCCTAACCACCAATGGAATTCAAGGTTTATTGTTGGTTTTGTTGATGTTAGGGATTTTCTTAAGC
>JADZFJ010000262.1 GCA_020849935.1 Crocinitomix sp.
AATTTCCAAAAAAACAGGTTATTTTTAAAGAGCATTGAAAATGATTTCATACATTAGCAAGAGATTTTAATTGAAATTTATAATGAAAAAAAATAAACTTAAATTCCCATTGGTAGCAATTGGTGGATTGACATTTTTACTTGCATGTGGAGGAGAAACAAATACAGACAACTCTGAATTGAATGTTGTGGATTCGACTGCTACAGAAGCAACGGATGAATTTGCTGACATGTTTGAGTCTCCTGAGAGTGATTATCAGCTTCCATCACCTCTACAAGTCGCTAGTATTTTCAAAAAATCAGGATTATCTTATAATTCTGCCGCCACTAATAAACCAAGCAATGTTAAAAAATATACGTCAGAATTAGAACAAATGCTCAATTTTGGCGTCTATTCAGCAGATATGGCGTATTGTGTAATGAATGAACAATCCAATGAAGGACGAAAATACTTGGATGTCATTACCGATTTAGCAGATAAAATTGGAATGGAAGCTGTTTTTGAAAATAAAGATTTAATTGATCGATTTGATAAAAATATCGAAAATAAAGATTCGATTGAATTTCTAATGATTGACATCCACGAACGAACAGAATCGTATATGGATGAAAACGACATGCAACACCAACAAGCCATTCATTTTAGTGGAGCTTGGACAGAAGGCATGTATTTAGGCGTGTATGATTTCGAGAAAAATCCGTCCAAAGAAGGTGTTGGAAATGAAATCAGCGAACAAATGTTGATTTTAGAAAACATCATCAAAGGATTAAAAGATCCAAAAAATGAAGGCATGGATATTGCTTGGTTGATTCAAGATATGGAAAAAATCCAACTTGAATTTAACAATTTTAAGACTGTAAAAAGTTACTATTCAGAAGAAAATACTGCGGAAGAATTAGTCCTTGAAAAATCTGAATCTGACGCATTAGGAAAACTAATAAAAGCATTACGAAATAAAATTACAAAAGGTTAAATAACTCTACCATGAAGAAATCGTTAATACTACTAAGTTTTTTAAGTTTTGCCGTAATTTTTGCGCAAACCGCAGCTAATTTAACCGAGTTCAAAGAAAATATTGCAGCTCAAAAAATTGAAGCGAAATCGCAACTTAAACCATACCGATTTGATGGGTCTAAAATTACCTATTTCAATTTTAAAACCTATAAACAGGTGAAAGAGGTAGAAGTGTATTTATTTAATAGTACTGACTACCGTTTTTCATTTAATGGAAAATCCCTACCAAATGATATTACGATTGAAATTTACGACCAAGAAAAAGCAATTGGCGACCGAATCCTATTAAAAAAATTCGATGGAATTAAAGGAAAAAACATCTTAGTTGAATCCACCGAATTAAATACTGTGTATCAACAAAAAACAAAAACAACTGCTCGCTTAAAAAGAGTATTTGTTGATTATGTCATCACCGCGATTCCAGGAGCACAAAATCAAACCCCTACCATGAAAGAAAGGGGAGCAATGGTTTTAGTGATGGGATATAAAAACTAAGCCTTACCTTCAATTAGAACTATTTTAAAGAATAATTGAGAACCCGAATGATTTAGTCATCGGGTTTTCTTATTTTTGCAAAAAACTTAGACGCACAGTGCGTTGAAAACGATTAAAAAAGAAATGATAGCAATTACACTACCCGACGGCAGCGTACGAGAATACGAAAATGGTTCGACTGCGCTTGATGTTGCAAAAAGCATCAGTGAAGGTTTGGCGCGCAATGTGTTAGCGGCCGAAGTTAATGGAGAAATTATTGATGCCATGCGTCCTTTGACGCAGAATGCACATCTTTCACTATTAACCTGGAACGACGCTGGTGGTAAAAGCACGATGTGGCATTCTTCTGCTCATTTAATGGCCGAAGCCATCGAAGCCTTGTATCCGGGTACTAAACTAGCGATTGGTCCTCCAATTGCAAATGGGTTTTATTACGACATCGATTTAGGCTCACATCATATCACGGACGCTGACCTGCCAACCATCGAAAAAAAGATGATGGATTTAGCCCGTGAGAAAAGTGAATTCATCCGTAAAGAAATTTCCAAAGCAGATGCAATTGCCTATTTCACAACTAAAGGTGATGAATATAAATTAGAATTATTAGACGGCTTAGAAGACGGAACTATTACCTTTTACACTCAAGGTAATTTCACTGATTTATGCCGTGGACCACATATTCCGAATACGGGATTTATCAAAGCTATTAAATTAACCTCCATTGCAGGTGCGTATTGGAAAGGCGATGAAAAACGTCAACAATTAACGCGTATTTATGGGATTACCTTTCCAAAAGCAAAAGAATTAGAGGATTATTTGTTTATGCTTGAGGAAGCTAAAAAACGAGATCATCGAAAATTGGGAAAAGAAATGGGTTTATTTACCTTCTCTCAAAAAGTAGGGATGGGTTTACCGTTGTGGTTGCCAAAAGGAGCCGCTTTACGTGAACGTTTGGAAAATTTCCTAAAAAAAGCGCAGAAAAAAGCTGGTTACGAGCCTGTCATCACCCCGCATATTGGAAACAAAGAATTATATATTACCTCTGGACATTATGCCAAATACGGCGAAGATTCATTCCGTCCAATTTTAACTCCTCACGAAAATGAAGAGTTTTTATTGAAACCA
>JADZFJ010000263.1 GCA_020849935.1 Crocinitomix sp.
ATTTATTAAGTAAAATTTGTATAAACTACGCTTTCATTGTTGGTGTAGCCACTCTATGTTTGATCAAAATATCAATCATTGAAATGGAAGCATTTTCCATGTCATTTACTAAACTATCAATTTTTGACAATAAATAATTGTAAAATACTTGTAGAATAATTGCCACCACTAGACCGAATACAGTTGTTAAAAGGGCCACTTTAATACCAGACGCTACAACAGTTGCAGAAATTGTTCCAGCGATTGCGATCGCATCGAAGGCCTCAATCATCCCGATTACTGTTCCCATGAACCCTAACATCGGTGCCAATGCAATAAATAACGCAATCCAAGGCATCCCTTTTTCCATTAAACCCATTTGAACTCCACCGTAAGAAACGATTGATTTTTCTACCATTTCAACACCTTCATCTGAACGATCTAAACGTTGGTAAAATATGGAAGCTACTGGTCCACGTGTATTTCTACAAACATCTTTCGCTGCTTCTACACCACCTGATGCCAAAGCATTTTCGATGTTAGAAAGTAATTTTTTCGTGTTTGTTGTAGCCAAGTTCAGGTAAACAATACGCTCAATCGCCAATGCTTATCCGAACATCAAACATAAAAGTACGATTCCCATGAAACCTGCACCCCCTTCAATAAACCTGATTTTTAATTCAGTTGTTAATGAATAACCTCCGTCATTTGCTGTTTTGGTTGAATCGTCCTCAACAGAAGTTTGTGCAACTGGATCTGCCTCATTTGTTAATGCTGGTTTAGTTGTGTCAGTAGCAGGTACTGAATCCGTAGGTTCTGCAAACACAGCGGTTGAAACTCCAAAGGTTAAAAACCCGGCAAAAGCTACTAATGCTAATACTTTTTTCATTGTTGTCTGTTTAAATTTTTAAAGTTGTGCTTTTCTTTTTTTAGTGAAGCGAAGTGCTAAATTACTAAAATTTATAAATTAATCTTGTTCCTTCTTTATTTTTTCCACAATTTGCGAGGAACTTTGCAAAAATTGTGAAATTCTTTAGAAACATAAGGTTAACTGTGTTAACCCTGTTTAAATTTTATGTTAATTTTAGGAGTCTTTGGTCCTAATTTTCTTTTTTAATTACGTTGGTTAAGTTTATTTTAAAATTTCAGAAATTTCACCAAAAAGGTTTTTGGTAAGGTTATCTTTCTTTTCAGTTAAACTTATCGGTTCGGCCAACACGTACATCAATTTTGCCAAGGCAGCTTCTGTTGTCAAATCTGCTCCACTGATCACCCCTACTTGTTCAAACATTTTACCCGTTTGATATTTTGTTTGGTTGACATGTCCTGTCACACATTGTGTTACGTTTAACACAATTCCTCCTGCGCTGATATAGTTTGAAAGTAAGGTTTTTAAAACATCATTGGAAAACGAATTTCCTGCGCCAAAACTTTCAATGATTACTCCTTTGCAATTTTCTAGGTTGAAATAGGCTTTAATTGGTTCGATGGGCATGCCAGGAAACAATTTAACTAAGCCGATTTCTGTGCAAAAGTTCTTTTTTAAACGTAACTCTTTTAAGGTTGTTCTAAAAAGTGCCGGTTTATTGAAAGAGATATGCACACCCGCCTCTGCTAAGTGCACATAATTGGCACTGCTAAAGGCTTCAAAATTTTCTGCACTTATTTTTTGTGTTCGATTTCCGCGGTAGAGCGAAGATTCGAAATAAAGCGCTACTTCTTGCACAATGGATTCGCCTGTTTGATCTTTCATTCCCGCAATTTCGATTGCAGTAATTAAATTTTCTTTTCCATCGGTGCGAATTTGTCCAATTGGCAATTGTGACCCAGTTAAGATTACTGGTTTTTTTAAACCCTGTAACATAAAACTAAGTCCCGAAGCGGTGTACGCCATTGTATCAGACCCGTGCAATACGACAAAACCATCGTAATTAACATAATTGTCAAAGATCGTTTGTGCAATTTCTCCCCATCTGCTTGGATTCATTTCGGATGAATCTATTGGTTCATCCATCGAATACGCTTCAAGGTCGTATGCAAACTGTTTTAACTCTGGAACACTGTTGTATAAATGTTCAAAATCAAACGGTTTTAAAACACCAGTTTCTGGATCGTTTACCATTCCGATCGTTCCGCCTGTGTATATAATTAGTACCAGTGGGTTTTTCATTACTTGAACAAATTAACAATTAAATAAATTAACTTTTAACATAAATTGAGTTAAGTGATAGATCTGTTTATTGAACCGTTTTGAATAAATCTTGTGCATTTTGGCTGGTTATGGCGGCAATCGTTTCGATTGAACAATTTTTAATTGAGGCTAATTTACTAGCAATCAAAGTTATATATTGACTTTCGTTTCGTTTACCTCGGTGCGGCATTGGTGCTAAATAAGGGGCATCTGTTTCTAACATCAAATGTTTTAAATCGACACTAGAAAGTACCTGATCTAAGCCGCTATTTTTAAAAGTCACTACTCCTCCAATGCCCAGTTTAAATCCCCCATACCCAATAATTTTTTCAGCTTGTTCGATGGTACCTGTAAAACAATGAAACACTCCTGTTAGGTTTTCATCATTTAATTGGTCAAGAATTTCAAATGTTTCGTTAAAAGCTTCACGGACATGAATAGCAATAGGCAATTGTTTTTCTTTTGCCCATTCGATTTGTTTGGCAAAGGCTTTTTGTTGATAAGGCAACGTTGTTTTGTCCCAATATAAATCAATTCCGATTTCTCCAATCGCACAATAAGCATGTTGATCGGCATATTGATACAATTGATTGAGTTCGTTTTCCCAATTTTCATCGACCGAACAAGGGTGTAAACCCAACATTGGAAAACAATTTTGCGGAAAATCGGCTACTAATTGGTGCATGCCGTCAATCGAATCTAAATCGACATTTGGCAATAAAAGTTTGGTGATTCCTGCATCAATTGCACGTTGCACTACCTGATGGCGATCCTCATCAAACTGACTAGAATATAAATGTGTATGTGTATCGATGAATTGCATGCGTGGTTTACACTTACGAAATTTGTGTGGAAGGGTTACAGCAATGGAGGTAACTTTCCATGATTTCTTGGGTGTCTATTAATTGCTTAAAGCCACTACTTCGTGCACTTGTTCGATATTTGCTTTTAGTAAAGATTCGATTCCACCTTTTAAGGTAGCTGTTGAAGATGGACAACCCGAACACGAACCTTTCAATTCGACCGTGACAACCCCTTCTTCAAAACCGACATAGTCAATCGCACCACCGTCATTTTCAACAGCAGGGCGGACATATTCGTTCAATAAATCGATAATTACGGCATCGAACTCAGAAGGCGCAAACGATTTCCGCGGAATAGCATTTTCTTTCTCTTCCGATTTTGCAGCTAACGAAGGATTTGGCATCATGATTAACACTTCTTTTCCCTCGGCAAGCCATTCACGGATAAATTCGCGCAATTCCATCACGATAAAATCCCAATCTACATTGTTGGTTTTTGTAACCGTAACAAAGTTTCCAGAGATAAAAACCGCATCGACAAAAGGAAAAGCAAACAAAGCTTCGGCTAAAGGAGAAAATCCTTTTGCTTCTTGACTGCTTTCAAACTGCACGGTTTGATCGGTAATTAATAAGAACTTATTCGCAACGAACTTCATGGTGTTCGGGTTCGGCGTCATTTCGGCGTATAAGGTGATTGGAACTCTTCTTTCTTCCATGTTGACAAATATTTGGTACAAAAATACGCTTATTTAGAATGAATATTGACAAATGGGGGTGATTTTTTAAGGAAGATGAATTTCGTTCCAATGGAATCAACTCAATAGTTTTCTAAATCAAAAATCGAATAATCGTTGATCCAAATATTATTTTGTGCCTTTTCCTCTTCTGCTATAACTACTTCCTGGGCTGGTTGTTGAATAAGTGATGCTGTTTTCACCAAAACTACCACTTCCTGACATATTTGGACCAACGAACCCTTGACCACTTGGAATAGAAAAATTTGCTCCACTAATTAATGCACGATAATTATTACCGTCATTAAATAAG
>JADZFJ010000264.1 GCA_020849935.1 Crocinitomix sp.
ATTGGATATGCCGATTCGAATTTTGTAAGCACTGCGCCAAATTCTGTATTAAGTAATTTTGTGGTAGATGCTGTTTTTTATCAAGGAATACAATCCGCACAGGCCTATTTTCCTGAAATGAACTCATCGAATAGCCTAGGACTTTTAAATTTTGGAGGCATTCGCGCATCAATTTCAAAAGGTGATATTACCATCGGAACTATCTTTGAACTCATGCCCTTCGATAATCAAATTACGGTGCTAAAAATCGACTATTCGAAAATTGACCAGCTCTTAAATTATCTCTATGATAAAGGTGGACAACCAATTAGCAACGCGACTGTGTCTTTAGCAGCGGTGAATAAAGAAATGAAAATCAATTCACAACCATTGAAAAAAAACGAACCTCTCTATATTATTACATCAGATTATTTGAGCACAGGTGGTGATAAAATGGAATTTCTCTTAAACCCTTTAAGTAAATGGGATACAGGAATTTTAATACGAAACGTCCTCATTGAAGAAATTCGTGAAAATGGTAGAATTGAAAGAAACGGTCAGCTAAATCGGATTGAAATTAACTAAGCATGGAAAGGAGACAATTCGTTAAAAATATGGCATTTGGGGGTGCTTCACTAGTGTCCCTTTCTTCGGCTGGATGGTTAGAAGAACGAACTAAACTCACCATTTTACACACCAATGACACTCATTCTCAAATTGATCCATTTCCAATAAATCATCCAAAATATCCAGGTTTGGGAGGAATTGAACGTCGCAAAAAATTGATTGATCGTATTCGAAGTGAAGAAAGAAACGTTCTTTTATTAGATGCCGGAGATATTTTTCAGGGAACCCCTTATTTTAATATTCACGGAGGAGAATTGGAATTAAAGCTCATGTCCCAATTGGGTTATGATGCTGCAACCATGGGAAACCATGATTTTGATGGAGGAATTGATGGATTTGACCGCGTGTTAAAACATGCCAATTTTCCATTTTTATGTGCAAATTATAATTTTGATAATACGGTACTTAAGGGCAAAACTAAACCTTATCAAATTTTTTATAAGGATCACTTGAAAATTGGCATTTTTGGTTTGGGAGTGGAATTAGATGGTTTGGTGAGTCCTGCACTTTTCAAAGAAACTAGGTACTCGGATCCGCTTCAAAAAGCGCAAGAAATTGCCACCCAATTAAAAAAGGATGAAAAATGTAATTTGGTCATTTGTTTGTCCCATTTAGGATATATTCCCCGCTTGAATAAAATGTGTGATACAGTTTTGGCTACTGAAACTTCAAACATCGATTTAATTCTAGGAGGTCACACCCACACGTTTATGGAAAAGGCTGAAATTCATAAAAATAAAATTGGGCAGCCCGTTCTGATTAATCAAGTAGGATTTGCAGGATTAGTTTTGGGAAGAATTGATTTTTATTTTAATAAAAAAGGTGACATCAATCTCTACGCAGATTCAGGGATTCAGCCCAATTATTCTATTTCTTAATTCATCGTCTAAATCGATTTTGTAAACATATTTTTAACAATAGGCATCCCTTGTGTTAAAAATACGTTATCTTAGCAACAACCAATTTGAACTATGAAACGATTTTTACTTTTTGCCATACTTACGACGCTTACTTTTGCAGGGTTTTCACAAGCACCTACAATCGATATTGGTCCAGATACGGTGACTTGTCCACCTGATTGTGTGACTTTAACGGCAGAATTTGTTGGAGGAGGAAATACAACTGACTATACCGTTGCAGCGATCACGTATGCTCCAGATGCTTATGCAGGTACCGCTCGTTATTTAAGTGATGACGCCGTTTTAGGTGGTATCGCAATTGGTTTTAGCTTTTGTTTTTATGGAAATACCTACACCACCTGTAGCGTCTCTTCAAATGGTTGGATAGGATTTAGTGGTGGCCCTGGTACTTTTACCTCATCCCCTATTCCTTCTGTAGCCGCAAGTACACCTAAAAACTGTATTATGGGGCCTTGGCACGATATTAACCCAGGAATTGGTGGTTCTGTTTTAACACAAACCCTTGGTGTTGCTCCTTTCCGAAGATTTGTCGTTACCTGGCAAGCAGTACCTTATTTCTCTTGTACTGGTCTTCTTGCTACGCAACAAATTATTCTCTACGAAACTACAAATGTGATCGAAAACCACATTCAAAATAAAGTTGTTTGTGCAGGTTGGGCTGGCGGAACTGCTGTTCAAGGTGTTCATAACTCACCTGGAACTGCCGCTGTTGTTTTTCCTGGTAGAAATAGCACTGTTTGGACTGCTGTGAACCATGCGGTAAGATATACGCCTCTTGGAGATCCGATCATCGAATGGTATTCTGGTCCTTTTTTAATTGGAACTGGTCCTACACGACTTGTTTGCCCTGTTGTTCCAACAACTTATGTTGCAAAATTAATTTCTTGTGGAGGTGTGGTTGATGCCGATACCATTTTTGTTGATGTGATTTGTTGCGAACCGCCAACAATGTCTTCTGTTCCTGCTTCTTGTTTTGGAGAATGTGATGGAACTGCCACAGCAGCTGGTATTGGAGTTGCGCCATTTACGTATTTATGGGATGTAGGTGCTGGAAGTCAAACAACAGCAACTGCCACTGGGCTGTGTGCTGGAACATATACCGTAACTGTCACGGATGCACTTGGTTGTGTTGAAACTGGTACGGTAACCGTAACTGAAGCTTCAGAAATTACAGGTCTTGTAACCGGTACAACGGTCGTAACTTGCTTCGGATTCAATGATGGTACAGGAACGGTAGAAGGTTCTGGCGGAACGGGTGTTTTAACCTATGACATTGGTGGTGGTCCTATGCCAACTGGTTATTTTACAGGCCTTGCTCCTGCAACTTACATGGTGACTATTATGGATGAAGCTGGATGTTTTATCGAAATTCCTTTGCCAATCGTTTCTCCTGATTCACTGATTGTTGACATTATTTTAACGACTGATGTTTCCTGCAATGGTGGCGCAGATGGAGCAATTACCATCGCTGCAATTGGCGGTGTCGAACCTTTCGAATTTTCAATTGATGCTGGTCCGTATGCTTTAACAGGGGTTTTTACAGGATTAACCGCCGGTGCACATGATGTTGAAATTTTAGATGCAAATGGATGTCTAGCAAATGCTACGATTACTTTAACAGAACCTACGCCTTTAACCTTG
>JADZFJ010000265.1 GCA_020849935.1 Crocinitomix sp.
ACAAATTTGAAAAAGCATTTAACGAAATCATCGAACAGGACGACAAAGTTGAGCCGAGAGATTGGATGCCCGAAAAATATCGAAAAACACTTATTCGTCAAGTTTCGCAGCACGCACATTCTGAGGTGATTGGTATGCAACCTGAAGGGAATTGGTTACTTCGTGCTCCTTCTTTGCGCTCAAAACAAGTGTTATTGGCTAAAATTCAGGATGAAGCAGGACATGGTTTGTATCTATACAGTGTTGCTGAAACATTGGGGGTTACACGCGAAGAATTGATTGAACAATTACATAGCCAAGAAGCAAAATATTCAAGTATTTTTAATTATCCAACCTTAACTTGGGCCGATATGGGTGCGGTTGGTTGGTTGGTTGATGGTGCAGCCATTGTGAACCAAGTTTCTTTGCAACGAACTTCTTACGGTCCTTATTCAAGAGGGATGATTCGCATTTGTAAGGAGGAAAGTTTCCACCAACGTCAAGGATACGAGATTATGGTGCAAATGGCCTTTGGAACGCCTGAACAAAAAGAAATGGCGCAAGATGCATTGAACCGTTTTTGGGAACCTGCCTTAATGATGTTTGGTCCGCACGACGCTGAATCTGCACATTCGAGTGAATCAATGGCGTGGAAAATTAAACGTGAATCAAACGACCATTTAAGACAACGATTCATCGACCGAACTGTTCCGCAAGCGGAATATCTTGGGTTGACGATTCCAGATAAAAATTTGAAATTAAATCCAACCACAGGTAGTTACGAGCACAGCCCATTTAATTGGGATGAGTTTTGGAACGTGGTAAATGGCAATGGCCCTTGCAATCAAGAGCGATTAGACCATCATAAAAAAGTACATAGTGACAATGCGTGGGTACGCGAAGCAGCAGCTGCTTACGCTGCAAAAACAGAAACAATCGTAGCTTAAAAAACAACGTTTATGGATACAGGAGATAAAGTTTGGGAAGTATTTGTTCAGAAAAAAGGTGGACAACCCTTTAAACATGCTGGAAGCTGTCATGGATATGACAAAAAAATGGCCATTCAAAATGCCCGTGACTTATACACCCGTCGTGGTGAAGGAAGAGCCTTGTGGGTAGTACCAGCTGATGCCATTGTGTCCGTTCCTTTTGACGAAGAAGATGCTTATTTTGATCCAGGGGATGATAAGGTGTACAGACACGCCACTTTTTACAAAATTCCTGATGGGGTAAATTACCTTTAATTCAACTGAGATGAAAATTAGTATTGAAAAAAGTGAAGCGCGTTTTTTATTGCGTTTGGCGGATACCTCCACCATTCTTGGGCAACGTCTGGCTGAAATGTGTAGCCGAGGACCGATTTTAGAAGAAGATATCGCACTATCAAATATTTCGCTTGATTTGTTTGGACGCGCTGAAGAATTATACAAACTCATTTGTACGATTGAAAACGCGAGTTATTCGCCAGATGATTTAGTATTTAGACGGAACGAACGTGAATATTTCAACTTAAAATTGGTCGAGCAACCAAACGATGATTTTGCTTGGGTAATTGCGCGACAATTTATGCACGATATTTATGCGAAAGCCGTTTTTAGCCAGTTGGTAAATTCTAAAAACAGCGAACTTGCTGGTTTGGCGGCAAAGGTGTTGAAGGAAATTAAGTACAGTTATATTCATTCCAAAGATTGGATGGAACGACTTGGGTTAGGTACTGAAGAAAGTAATACACGACTTCAACGTGCCGTTGATCATTTGATGAAATACGTGGAAGAAATTTTTATGTTTGATGCTGTTGATCAAGAAAATTTAGCGGATTGTGCGTTAATTCATACCACATGGGAAAATGATTTTAACCAAACGTTGGCAGCTTGTAATCTTGTTCGTAAACCAGTCATGCCGTTAACAATGCGTGATTACCGAGATGGATTTCACAGTGAACATTTGGGGACGATGTTGAGTGTGATGCAATATTTGCCTCGGGCATATCCAGATGCAAAATGGTAAATCCTGAACACACCGCTCAAATTTGGTCGATTTTAGAACAGGTTCCTGATCCTGAAATTCCGATTATTAATTTGGTTGAACTTGGTGTGATTCGAGAGGTGGAGATTTTAAATGATCAAAATGATTTAAAAATTACCATCACACCAACGTATACAGGTTGTCCGGCTAAAAAATTATTTGAAGATTTAATTTTGGAAAAACTTCATGAAAATGGGTATCCGAAGGTGGAAATCATTTCTAAATTAAATCCGGCTTGGACAACTGAATGGCTATCTGAAAAAACCAAGGAAAAATTGATGAAAGAAGGGATATCGCCTCCAACCATCGGCGACCGGATTGTTCAATGTCCTCTTTGTAAATCTGAAAACACAAAAATGGTGAGTGCGTTTGGATCAACTCCTTGCCAATCGCTTTACACCTGTAACGAATGCAAAGAGCCGTTTAATTATTTCAAATGCCATTAGTTCCATGCTTTTAATCCGATTAACTAAGCGGTATTGATAAGTGATCACTTTCATGCGAATTTGGAGCTAATAAGTTCTTAATTTTGGACAGCAAATGCCAATTTATGATACAAACCAAGGTTGATCTTTTTCCGAATAATACCTTTGGAATTCATGCCTATGCCGAACGTTTTGCCGTTTTTAAGACGGTGGATGAATTAAAAACTCTTCTAAAAGATCATCAAGCTACCGAAAGCCAAATTACTATTTTAGGTGGTGGCAGCAATATTTTGTTGACAAAAGATCAAGCCGGCTTAGTCTTAAAAAACGAATTAAAGGGAATAAAGATTGTAGACGAAGATGACTCGTTTGCCTATGTTTGTGCGGCAGGTGGTGAGTCGTGGCACGATTTTGTCTGTTTTGCCATTGACAATAAGTTGGGTGGCATTGAAAATTTATCCTTGATTCCAGGAAGTGTTGGTGCAGCACCCATGCAAAATATTGGTGCGTACGGGGTTGAAATTAAGGATGTATTCCATTCCCTCGAAGCCTTAAATAGATCCGAATTAACGCTCCAAACATTTACGCATGATGACTGTAAATTCGGCTACCGAGAAAGCGTGTTTAAAAACGAATTAAAAGGACAATTTGTAATTACCAGCTTGACCTTGAAACTTTCCAAAGTTCACACGTTGAACACAAGTTATGGCGCCATTGATACGTTTTTAGCTGACAAAGGAATCAAACAACCAACCATTAAAGACGTGAGTGAAGCGGTGATTGCGATTCGACAATCGAAATTACCAGACCCCAAAAAGATCGGAAATTCAGGTAGTTTTTTTAAAAATCCGGTCATTTCTTTGGACCAATTTAAGACTTTACAACAAAAATTCCCGACCATTGCCCATTATTTAAATGCAGATGAAACAGTAAAACTTGCGGCAGGTTGGTTGATTGAAACAGCAGGTTGGAAAGGCAAAACAATTGGCAATTATGGGGTTCATAAAAATCAAGCCTTGGTACTTGTTAATTACGGTGGCGCAACGGGTAAAGAAATTTACGACCTTTCCGAATCCATTTTGCAAAGTGTTAAAAGTATGTTTGGAATTGAGTTAGAACGTGAGGTCAATATTTTGTAAAACAACTAAAAAAATCACGCTTAATTTCTGAAAATATACCTCTTTTGTCAAAACAGGTACTAGTTACATGTGGGACAATTTTTTGGTATTTCGTTGTGTTTTATATTGATTAAAGTGTTTTAAATCATTGGTTTGTATTTTTAAACAAACTAAGTATTTTTCTCCAAAACCGTCCAAAAATTGGTTTTACGCCGTGGCTAACTTTTCTGCTTTTTGGTTGGGATTATTTTTTCCTTATTATTGTCAAAAAAATACCTAACCAATATGAAAACTAAAATATTTATCTTTTCCATTTTGAGCTTATCGCTCCTTTTTACCAGTTGTGGTGGTACTGACGAAACAACCGAACTGACCGAACAATTAACTGATACAATACAATCTGACTCATCCACTTGCGATTGTGAGTCGGCTTGGTTTAATCAATCCACCATTCTTCCTCCAGAAGAAGGACCAACGAGTGCTTTTGGCGCTTCCTCTACGATCAATTGTTTATTTCACCAATGGTCGTGGCAAAAATTTCTTTATTTAACCCAAGTACCAAGTGGCGAAACTTTGCCATTTTTCTTGAGTAAAATGACCCAAGTAACCAGTGAAATGGTGCCAGTTGGTGATCAAAATGCGCCAATTGAGCTTGTTGAAAATGCGCAAGCTGGTGGGGGCGGACTTTTAACCACCAACCCAACTTTTGGCGATGGAACTAACATGGTTTATTATTCGATTCACATCAGTGATGAATTTAAAGCCGCGGCGTACGAATTTGAAGCGATGATTTTGGCTAACCCAGACAGCGTAAACAATTCACAAACCTTTCCAGTTGGTTCTGTTGAATTAAAAGTATCTTGGGTAAATGTAGCTTCGATTCCAGCCAATGAATTACCTAATTATTTTACTACCCAAGCGACAATTAACGGAACTGCCACAACGGTAGCGATGTTAGGAATGCACGTGGTGGGTGTGGTTGAAAATCACCCTGAATTTATTTGGGCTACGTTTGAGCACAACGATTTAGCAGCTTATTACGATTGGGATGGTACGACTAACGCAGATGTTCCAGTACAAGCTTCTTCCAATAAACTTTTGTTTAATTCGACACAAACGGGTAGTTTAAGCGATATTTTATGGACGTATGGAAATAAAACTCCAAAAAACCCGAACAATGTATTTACCATTTACAAATACGGAACACCTAAAGTGCCAGGTGGAGGATTTATGACCACCACTAGTCAGGAAAATGGACAAGAAAATTATGATAATATTGATCATTTAAATCAATCGGTGCATGATACCATCGCTGCAAAAAGTTTAAACCTTTGGACAAATTATTTCTACAATGGTTCGTTGTGGATGAATATGGATGGGTTGACAAAAGCACAACAAATTGCTGCGATTGTGGCACGTGTGAATGATTTTGGAAATGCCAATGCAGGTGGACCTTTAAGAGGTTCGGTTAACGCCTTTAATATTTCGATGGAAACCTACGAACAAACTGCTAGTCTTGCCAGTATTCATGGAATGACAGTGGATAGTTTAATGAACTGTTTGGTGTGTCACGGACCAAGTTCGTATTTACAAATTGCTGGGGTTAAAAACGCCGTTTCTCCAACTTATATTAGCCATATTTTTATGAACTATATGAGTAAAGAAGATCCAAACATGACCTTACAAGATATCAGCAAAATGCGATTTAAATTGTTTAAAGCGCATCGAGACGCACAATAAATTTTTCCCTAATTAAATTCGAAGGTTTCCCTTACCTTCCTGGATTTAATAGTTAAAATGCCACTTCTTGCGCAAGAAGTGGCATTTTTTATTCTACGTTATCTAAGTATTAGGCACCAGCGGGACGCTTGCGCCAACACTACTAGTTAAAAGAATTAGGAAAAAGTCTCCCGCAGATTTCGCGGATTTTCGCAGATTGGTTTCGCTATTTTCTAGCGTAAAGTGGATTTAATAAGGTAATGCGCTTCCATATTCTTCCACCAAAGAAACTGTACATTGCGCATCTACCTTAACTTTCCAGAAATGATGTGCGAGACACCCTGTCATACATTGTCCCCAAGCATAGTCGAAAATAAAAATGTCGTGATCGGGATAAGGAAAATGTGAAATTGCTGAGCCATCTAAAATGTACCTGTTGAGAAAGACATTAGAGATATCTTCAATGTCCTGTAATTCTTGTTTTATGTAACGTACGTTGTTATTTTTTAAAGAGCCCATTGATAAAGTATTGTCACCAGAGGTTTTGGAGATTGACTTGAATCCATAGTCGTTATACAGTTCGTTTAAAAAGGCATTGGAGGTATTGCCAGGGTTGGTAATCAGTTCATCATATAATCCGGTGGTTGTGGTAAACTTCATGGAAAAGCTGGAAAGAATAAAACGATTGGTAACATGAACATTCCATTTATTGAGCATTTGGTGTATAGGTCCTGTAGTATTGCTCGCCGTGGTGTAGATGGCACTTAATTTTCCCAAGGTACAATTCACGGCATCTTGATTTAGGGCGATTTTATTAAAATCGACATGTGTTGAGTCGGAGGAGACTAATTGATAGGTGAGTTGTTCGGCATCCTCCAAAAAATAAGCGGACGAATAAGGATTGATGTATTTTTCCCCTATTTGACAGGTATCCAAAACTTTGTCTTTTCGACAACTGAAAATTGTGAGCACAATTCCTAAAAAAAAGATTAAGTTTCTCATAGCTAATTTAAGACGAAAATTTAGTGTTTTAAGTTGCATTTGAGGTGATTAAAGAGATTTCAAATTTTTAAATCAAATTGTTTGTGATTGACGATATTAACTTATGATGGTAAATCGTCACCAAATTCTTCGATTAAGGAGACAGAACAATCTTGATCGACTTTTATTTTCCAATAATGACTCTTCAAACATCCGGTTAAGCAATTGTCCCAAGCAAATTCAAAAATAAAAATATCGTGATCGGGATAGGAAAAATGATCAATGGTAGGGCCGTCCCACTGGGGCTCGTTGATGTATACCTCCACAATTTCGTCAAATTCTAGCAGGCGCG